>VSDC01000055.1:0-8955 GCA_047459275.1 Gemmatimonadota bacterium | reverse complement strand
GCGCGTCAATGTTTCACAGAGGAGGTCCAATGAGACGAGTCCTTTGTTGGCTCTGGGGTGCCGCGCTCGCGGCAGCCCTGCTCGTCCCGGCTGCGGCTTCGGCCCAGCAGGCGCGGCAGGTGACCGGGCAGGTCACCGATGCGGCGACCGGGCAGCCGATTGCCGGCGTGCAGATCGTGGTCCAGGGGACGACTATCGGAACGCTGACGGACGGCGCTGGGAATTTCCAGCTCACCGTCCCGGCCGGACGAAACGTCCTCGTCTTCTCGTTCATCGGCTATCGTACGGTTGAACGGGAGATCACGGGGGATGGCCCGATCAACGTGGCGATGGAGGTCGAGGTCATCGGCCTCGAAGGCGTCGTCGTCACGGCCCTGGGGATCGAGCGGCAGGCCCGGACGATGGGCGTTGCGGCCCAGACGATCTCGGGGAACCAGCTCCCGAGCCTCGAGCCGAACCTGGTGAACACCCTCTCCGGCCGCGTGGCGGGCGTCAACATCACGAACGCGGGTCCGCAGGGCGGTTCCTCGCGCATCGTGATCCGTGGCGCCAAGTCGATCACGGGGAACAACCAGCCGCTCATCGTCGTGGACGGCATCCCGGTCGACAACTCGAGCCCGCGGCTGCAGGGGTACGGCGGGTTCGACTACGGTAACGCCATCCAGGACATCTCGCCCGAGAACATCCAGTCGATCACGGTCCTCAAGGGCCCCACGGCCGCGGCGCTCTACGGTTCGCGGGCGTCGAACGGCGCGATCCTCATCACGACGAAGTCGGGCCGTGGCGCCGGACAGGGCGGCCAGTGGACGTTCAGCCAGCAGGTCTCGTTTGAGACGCCGCTGCGGCTCCCCGACTTCCAGAACGAGTACGGGCAGGGCTACAACGGCCGGTTCGCCTACGTCGACGGGAAAGGGAGCGGTGTCTTCGACGAGGTCGACGAGAGCTGGGGTCCGCCGCTCGACGGGCGTCTGATCCCGCAGTTCAACAGCCCGATCGATCCGGAAACCGGTGAGCGGATCCCCACGCCGTGGCTCCCGAACCCGGACAACGTCCGGAACTTCTTCGAGACGGGGATCACGAAGACGACGAACGTCGCCTTCGCGGTCGCCACGGATCGTGCGAACGCCCGGATCTCCGGCTCGCGCATGATCATGGACGGGATGGTGCCGGGCTTCGGGCTGCGCCGTACGACCCTGGCCCTCAACGGCGGCTTGCAGGTCTCGGATCGCCTGAGCACGGACGCGTCGGTCCAGTTCATCGCGAGCGACGGGAACAACCGTCCGGGGATCGGTTACGGCGAGAGCAACCCGATGATCCAGTTCATCTGGTTCGGGCGCCAGGTGGACGTCGAGGATCTGAAGCGGAACTGGAACACTCGCCGCGGTGACGACGATCCGCAGGCGGGGATGCCGTACTCGTGGAACTACTCGTATCATCCGAACCCCTACTACCTGCAGCTCGCCAACCGGAACGAGGACGAGCGTAACCGCATCATCGGGAACGTCTCGACGACCTACCGGGTCGCTCCGTGGCTGAGCGCGATGGTCCGGATCGGGACCGACTGGTACGCCGACAACCGTCGCTACAACTACGCCGACGGTCTGTGGGGCACGGACGGGTTCGATCCGCTTTCCGCCGGCGATGCCGCGACGGTCGGCAAGAACGGCGCGTTCGGCCGCTGGGGGATCGACTTTCAGGAGACCAACTCCGACTTCCTCCTCACGGCGACGCCGCCGGTCGAGCTGCCGTTCAGCCTGACGGCGACGCTCGGTGCTTCGCGGCGTGACGTGGTCCGCACGCAGGAGTACCTGTGGGTGGCGGAGCTGCTCACGCCGGGGGTCTACTCGCTCGACAACGCGGCGGTGCAGCCGCAGGCGTCGGCGTACACGAGCCGGAAGCGGATCAACAGCGTCTACGGGCAGGTCGACCTCGGCTTCCGGGATTACTTCTTCGTGACGGTCACCGGCCGCAACGACTGGTCGTCGACGCTGCCGGAGGACAACAACTCGTACTTCTACCCGTCGGTCTCGACGAGCTTCGTGTTCTCGGACGCGATCCCGTCGCTCCAGAACAGCTCGTTCCTGTCCTACGGGAAGCTGCGCGCGGCCTGGGCGCGCGTGGGTAACGACACGGATCCGTATCGCCTGCGCAGCACGTTCTCGGCGGGCGATCCGTTCCTCGGGTACACCACGTACAGCGTGCCGAACACGCTGGCGAACGCGGACCTGAAGCCCGAGATGACGACTTCGAAGGAGGTCGGTGTCGAGCTCGGGTTCCTGAACGATCGCCTCGGTCTCGACGTCACGTACTTCGACGAGCTGACCGAGGACCAGATCATGTCGGTCCAGATCTCGCGCGCCACGGGGTACAGCGGCCGCTACGTGAACGCGGGCTCGATGCGCAACCGCGGGATCGAGGTGCTGCTGCGCGGCGTGCCGGTCCAGACGGACAACTTCCGCTGGGAGACGTCGCTCACCTTCGACAAGACCAAGAACGAGGTCGTGTCGCTGGCGGAGGGGCTGGATGGCCTCCAGCTGGGCTCGTACTGGTACGCCCGCGTCTACGCTCGGCCGGGTGAGCCGTACGGGCAGATCCTCGGGACGACGTTCCAGCGGGATCCGCAGGGCCGGATCATCGTCAACGCGAACGGGGTCCCGCTCCGCTCGCAGGAGATGCAGGTCCTGGGGAACTACAACCCCGACTGGAGCGCGGGTTGGAGCAACACGCTCCGGTACAAGGACTTCAGCCTGAGCTTCCTGTTCGACACGAAGCAGGGTAACGAGCTCTACTCGGTGACTCACCAGTGGGGCACGTACGCCGGCGTGCTGAAGGAGACGGTCAAGGGCCGCTGCATCGAGCCGGGCTGGGATCCTGTCGACGGCATGCCCGAGTGCACGCCGGAGACGGGGATCGTGGTTCCGGGCGTCGTGCGCGTGATCTCGGGCACCGACACGACGTACGTGGAGAACACGAAGGCGATCAGTGCCCAGACGTACTGGAGCGCGCTCGGCAACATCGCGGAGGCGCACATCGTCGACGCGAGCTACATCAAGCTGCGTGACGTGACGTTCACCTGGAACGTCCCGGCGTCGATCACGTCGCGGCTCGGGTTCTCGGGGATGCAGCTGTCGGTTTCCGGCCGCAACCTGCTGCTCTGGACGGATGCTCCGCACATCGATCCGGAGACGGCGTTCGATGCGAGCAACGTGCAGGGCTTCGAGTTCGGTCAGCTGCCGACGCCACGGAGCTTCGGCTTCGGCCTCACGATCCAGCCGTGAGCACCGCGACAACCAGGAGTTGAGAAACCATGGAATTCAAGCGATACCTGGCCGCGCCGGTGCTGGCGCTCCTCGTGGCGACCAGCGCGTGCGACGATGGCCTGACCGAGATCAACAGGAATCCGAACGAGCCGGAGGACGTGCCGGCCGCGAACCTGTTGATCAGCGCGATCAGGACCACGATCGGCGGCACGTACGGCACCCATGGCGTCTGGGCAGGGCTGTATCTGACCAACATCTGGTCCCAGCAGATCGCCCAGGTCGCCTACAACGACGAGGATAAGTACATCCCGCGGCCGGCGCAGGTCGACGGGATCTGGGACCAGATGTACACCGGGCCTCTGGCCGACTACAAGTGGATCAAGGACAAGGCCGAGGCCGAGGGCGACGACAACCTCTGGGCCGTCGCCCAGATCATGAGCATGTACGTGTTCCACTACCTCACCGACGTCTACGGGGCGATCCCGTTCTCCGAGGCGCTCGGTGGGGCGGAGAACCCGCATCCGAAGTACGACCCCCAGCCGGAAGTCTACGACGGGATCCTCGCCGGGCTGAAGGCCGCCGCCGCCAAGATCGATCCGTCGGCGTCGACGTCGTCCTGGGCGGGCGGCGATCCGATCTACGGCGGTGACATGGAGGCCTGGCGGAAGTTCGCCAACTCGCTCCGGCTGCGCGTGGCGATGCGCATGTCGGCGGCGGATCCGGCGAAGGCGCGGGCGGAGTTCGTGGACGCGTACAACGCGGGTGTCTTCGAGAGCAACGACGACAACGCCCTCATGCACTGGGGTTCGGCGTACCTCGACGAGAACCCGCGGTACGACTACTACTACAACCAGGACCGGTACGACTTCGCCATGAGCAAGGCGATGATCGACAAGCTCGTGGATCTGAACGATCCGCGGCTGCCGATCTACGCCGATCCCGCGCGGGCCGATGGCCAGTACCGCGGTCTTCCGAACGGGGAGACCCCGTCGGACATCAACCTGACCGTGAACCACATCTCGTCCATCGGCGCGTACTTCCTCAAGGCGGATGCGCCCTCGGACATCATGACGTATGCCGAGGTGCTCTTCCTCGCCGCGGAGGCGGCCGCGGAGGGGTGGATCGCCGGCGATCCGGCCGACCTGTACCGCCAGGCGATCACGGCGTCGATGAAGCGCTATGGCATCGCCCAGGCGGACATCGACGCTTACCTGGCCCAACCTTCTGTTGCGTACAGCCGCGACAACCTGTACGAGCAGAAGTGGATCGCTCTGTTCCTGAACGGTCCTGAGGGGTGGGCCGAGCAGCGTCGTACCGGCATCCCGGTCCTGAAGCCGGCGGCCGGGGACAAGATCCCGGCTCGGCTCTACTACCCGTCCGGCGAGCAGCTCTACAACTACGACAACTGGGCTGCGGCGGGCGGTCCGAACGTGACGCTCTTCGAGCCCAAGCTGTGGTGGCAGCGGTGAGGCGTCACCCGCCCCGGTTTCGGTAACGCCGGACCAGGAGCCCCCGAGAATCGGGGGCTCCTTCTTTTTTTCACCCGGCCTCTCCCAGACGCGAGGTACTCTCGTCCTCCACGCCGGCGCTCAGCCAGCCCGGTCGCTCAGCCCTGCCCCGAGCGGCCGAAGATCAGGATCACGCCGTTCGGGTGATCCGGATAGCCCGGTATGCCGGTGAGGCCGTTCCGGTAGACCTCGATGCGCTCGACGTCCACCGGGTTGAGCATCTCGAGGATGCAGGTGTTGAGTGCGCGCGTGCCGTCGACGTAGATGGCCGGGCTGTTGTCACCGACGATGGTCTTGCGGCTCCGCAGGATGATCTCCGGGCACGCGCCGGAGCGGTTGACGCGCATCCCCGGGACGTGGTCCTGGAGCACGGCGATCAGGCTCGTGGTCCCCGACGCGAACGTCTCGGCCGTGATCACGATCGCGTTCCCGGTCGCCGCACCGATGTGCGAGATGCGGTGCCCGGCGCCGCCGCATGCCGCCAGCAGGACGGTCGAGGCGACGAGGGGCAGGCAGGTGAGCTGGCCGAAGGACCGCACGGTCACCTCCTTCCGTGTTCGGCGGGCGGCGGGCCCGGCCGACCCGTGGGCCGGGCGCGATGCGGCCACCGCACGGGTGCCAGTGGCCAAGGACGGCCGCCCGAGCGGATATCCTACGCAGGGACCGCGCCGCGGGACGGCGACGGCCCGTCGCGTCCGAACACGAGGCTGGAGCCGTGCGCTCCAGTGCGTTGAGTGAGAACGATCAGAGCCCCGCGGCCAGGCAGGCCTCGAGCCCGGCGAAGAGCCGCTCGAAGTGCTCGGGCTCGTGTTTCGCCGTCGCGCAGAGCCTGAGCCGCGCCATCCCCGGAGACACCGCCGGAAATGTCACGGCGGAGACGAAGATGCCGTGCTCCAGGAGCAGGCGCTGCGCCCAGCGATAGGCCCGCCATTCGTCGCCGAGGAGGAGCGGGACGATCGGAGTCGTGGACGCGCCGGTGTCGAAGCCGAGCTCGTCGAGCCGTTCCTTCAGGATGCGCGTGTTCTCGCGCAGCCGCTCCATGTGCTGGGGCTCCTCCTGGAGGATCCGCAGCGACTCCAGGATCGCCGCAGCGTTCGCCGGCGAGACGGCGGCAGAGAAGATGTACGGCGCCGAGCCGTGCTGGATGTAGATCTTGAGCGCGAGCGATCCGGCCACGAAGCCACCCGACGACGGGATCCCCTTCGAGAGCGAGCCGGTGTGAATGTCGATCTCCGCCGGGTCGATCCCCTGCTCCTCGCAGATGCCCCGGCCGGTCCGGCCGATCGCGCCGATCGCATGCGCCTCGTCGACCAGGAGGAACGCGCCGTAGCGGCGTTTGAGCTCGATGAGCTCCGCCATCGGCGCCTGGTCGCCGTCCATGCTGAAGACCGAGTCCACGGCGATCAGGATCCGGCGCGCGCCCTTGTTCCTCGCCTGGCGCAGCCGCCGCTCCAGGTCCTCCATGTCGTTGTGCTTGAAGCGCTTGACCTCGCACCCCGCCATCTGCACGCCGTCGTGGATGCTCCGGTGCGCGTACTGGTCGAGGATCGCGTAGTCGTTCGGTCCGAAGAGCGACGTGATCGCCGCGATGTTCGCGTCGTAGCCGGACGGGAAGATCGCCGCGGCCTCCTGCCCCAGGAAGTTTGCCAGCTCCTGTTCGACCTCGAGGTGCAGCTCGAGCGTCCCCGTCATGAGCCGCACGCCGCCCGTCGAGGTGCCGTACCTCTCGATCGCCTCCTTCACGGCGGTGGCTAGCCGGGGATGACCGATCAGCCCGAGATAGCTGTACGACGAGAACATCAGGATCGGCCGTCCCAGCGCCACGGACTCCGGGCCCGAAGCCTGGCTCAGCGGGAGCTGGAACGTGTAGAGCGACTCCGGCAGCCCCTTCGCGAACAGCTCGAACCACCGCCGCACAGCGGGGGTGTCGAGGAGCGATCCGGGTTCGATCAGCTCATCGACGCTGCGCCCTTCGAAGAAGCCGTGAAACGGGTCGCGCGTGTAGGCGGCCAGCTCGTCAGCGGCCAGGCCGGAATACGACCTTGACCGAGCGGTGTCCGGCTTTGTCGAGAGCGGCGGAGAGTGCTGCACGGTATTCCTCCAGTCCGTATTCGTGGGTCACCAATCCCAGGTCGCCGAACCCGTCCTGCTGCATGAGTTCGATCGAGACGTCGTAGATGTCGCGGCGCTCGCCGCGGTACGGGGCGAGGCCGTAGGCGAAGACGCCCGCGATGCTGAGCTGCCGGTACCACAGCCGGGTCCAGTCCGCTTCCAGCTTCGCGGCCGCGCCGACCAGGACGATGCGGCCGCCCTCCCGGGTCAGCGCCAGCGAGTCCCCCGCCGAGCCTGCGGTACCGACCGTGTCGTAGACGAGCGAAGGGCCGCCTTCCACGAAGCGCGGCGCCAGCGTCGGCTTGTACATCCTGGCACCCGGGAGCGACGAGGCCCAGGCGTACACCTCGTCGCGGCTCCGGAACAGGTGCGTGGCGCCCGCGCGCTCGGCCATCTCGAGCTGGAAGCCGTAGCGTCCCAGCACCGCGATCGGGCCGTCCCAGCCGATCAGCCGCAGCGCCTTGATGGTGAGCAGGCCGATCGTGCCGGCGCCGATGACGAGCACGATGTCCGGCTCGTCGACCCCGGCGCCGGCGCGCCCGTCGCCCGAATCCTTGCCGCCAGGGAAAGGCGGATGCAGCAGGACGGGCCTCAACGCCGACGCGAACGGGTCGGTCAGGACCGCGACCTCGTCCGGCAACTGGCCCGGCCGATGGAGCTGGCTGACGTGGGCGACAAAGCTGGTCGACCAACCGCCGCCCACGCGGGGGTGGTAGCCGATCATCGGGCCCCTGCCGATCGCGCCATCCGTCGTGCGGCGGCACAGGCCGTACTCGCCGCGGGCGCAGGCGGCGCACGGCTCGAGGCCTCGCTGCGCGCACGCCAGCATCGGGTTCACGATCACCCGCTCGCCGACCGTCCACCCTTCGACCGCGGGCCCCACCTCCGCGATCCGGCCCACGTTCTCGTGCCCGAACGTGAAGGGGAACGCGCCAAACGGCTCGAGCGTGAACGAGTCGTGTGCGGTGACCGCAGCCAGGTCGCTCCCGCAGATCCCGCTGAGCGTCGTCTCGACGCGCACCCAGTCGGGTCCGGGCAACGCGGGCGGCTCTACCTCGTCGAAGCCCAGGCATCCCAGCGGTCCCAGGGCAAACGACGGGTGTCGCCTCGAGGCCCACCGCGTGGCCAGGTACCGGATGGGCCGGTAATGGAACCGGATCGCGCGCAAGTCCCTACGACCTCGTACGACAAGGAGGCCCATCGCCGCCGTCCCCTTGGACGGCGCGGGCCGATTGTTGAACGGTTTTGATGGGCCAAAGCTACGTCGAAAGAGGACGCGCGACAAGAAGAAAAAGGGGGCATGCGCGGGCCCACCTTGCTGGTCGCGCCCCGAACCCCTAACCTCTCGTGGCGCGCTCCCGGACAGTTCAGCAGTGAGGACCCGCAATGCCGCTCACGCCGTTTCAGAAGCAGAAGATCCGCCGACTGTTCACCGTCCTGGACGCCAACCGGGACGGCCGCGTGGACCGGAGCGACTTCCTGCACCGCGTAGACGCGCTCGCCCGGCTCCGGGGGTGGAGCGAGGTGTCTCCCGAGTACGTGCGCAACCGGCACTACGTCCTGGAGGAGTGGGAGGCCGTGCGCGACAGCGCGGACCTCGACGACAGCGGGGCCGTCGCGCTGGACGAGTACCTGCGCTACGCGGAGATCTTCCTGGACGACCCGGAGGCGGTACAGGCGTACGCCCGCGGGGACGTCCAGCTCCTCTTCGACGCCATGGACACCGACGGCGACGATGCCATCACCCTCGACGAGTACCGGGCCTACCTGGCCGCGTGCGGCGTCGACGCATCCGCCGCCGAGGTGTTCTTCGAGCACGCCGACCGCGACCGGGACGGCGCCATCACGCGGGACGAAATGGCGCGCGCCGTCGAGGAGTTCCTGACCTCCGAGGACCCCGAGGCGGCGGGGAACTTCATGTTCGGGCCGTTGGAGGGCGAGGGCATTGGAGCAGGCGCGGCAGGCGCCTAGCCGCGTCCCGCGCGGCGACGGTGCATTGGCGACCGCGCCTCATCCCCGTCACCCGACCCGCCCCACGCGCATGGCGAGCGGCCACGTGATGCGCCGCGTCGCCT
>VSDC01000512.1:0-1856 GCA_047459275.1 Gemmatimonadota bacterium | reverse complement strand
GGTCCTTGACGGCGGCCGTGCTTATCGCAACCTTTCATCCGGCTAGACGGATGGATTGTGGTGCGGAAATCGCGGACGATCTTCGACCGGCTGGCGGCGCTGGCGGACACGACGCGCTGCCGGCTGCTCCTGGTGCTGGAGCGCCACGAGCTGGCGGTGGGGGAGCTGTGCACGGTGTTGCGGCTTCCCCAATCGACGGTGAGCCGGCACCTGAAGGTGCTCGCGGACGAGGGGTGGGTGGAGGCGCGGCCGGAAGGGACGAGCCGGTACTATCGCCTCGTGGACCGGCTGGATGCCTCGTCGCGGCGGCTGTGGCGGCTGGTGCGCGAGCAGGCGGCGGGCCTCGCGGCGGCGGAGGAGGATGCGCGGCGGTTGCAGGAGGTCCTGGAGCGGCGTCGCACGAGGTCGCAGGAGTTCTTCTCGGCGGCGGCTGCGGACTGGGACCGCCTGCGCGGGGAGCTGTTCGGTGCGCGGTCGGACCTGCTGGCGCTCCTCGGGCTGCTCGACGCGGGCTGGACGGTCGGGGACCTGGGGTGCGGCACCGGGCAGGTGTCGGCGATGATCGCGCCGTTCGTTGAGCATGTGATCGCCGTCGACGACTCGGCGGAGATGCGGGCGGCGGCGCGCGCGCGCCTGGCCGGGATCCGGAACGCGGAGGTGCGGGCCGGGCGCCTGGAGGCGCTCCCGATCGACGATGGTCAACTGGATGTCGCCCTGATCCTGCTGGTCCTGCATCATCTGCGCGATCCGGGCGAGGCGTTCCGGGAGGTGGCGCGGGTGCTGCGGCTGGGCGGGAGGCTGATCGTGGTAGACATGACACCGCACGACCGCGAGGAGTACCGCCAGGAGATGGGGCACGTGTGGCTGGGGTTCTCGGAGGAGGAGATCGGGCGTTGGGCGGAGTCGGCGGGGTTGAGCCGGGTGCATTGGACGCCTCTGCCGGTCGAGCCGGGCGCGCGGGGGCCGGCGTTGTTCGTGGCTACCGCGATCAGGTCTTAGGTCTCAGGTCTTTAGGTCTCAGGTCTCAGGTTATTGGAGTTCGAGTGTGGACAGAGAGAGAAGGGGGAGCGAAGTGCAGAGCGTAGCCGAGCTGGTGCATCCGTTCGCGGCGGCGGAGGAAGCGGGTCGCGTGCCGTTCAAGGTGGCGGATCTGTCGCTCGCGGAGTGGGGCCGGAAGGAGATCGAGCTCGCGGAGCAGGAGATGCCGGGGCTGATGGCGTTGCGGGAGGAGTACCGCGGGCAGAAGCCGCTGGCGGGCGCGAAGATCGCGGGCTCGCTGCACATGACGGTGCAGACGGCGGTCCTGATCGAGACGCTGGTCGAGCTGGGCGCAGACGTCCGGTGGGCGAGCTGCAACATCTTCTCGACGCAGGACCACGCGGCGGCGGCGGTGGTGGTGGGCCGTACCGGGACGCCCGATGAGCCGCGCGGGGTGCCGGTCTTCGCGTGGAAGGGCGAGACGCTGGAGGATTACTGGTGGTGCACGGAGCAGGCGCTCCTCTGGCCGGACGGCAGCGGCCCGACGCTGATCGTGGACGACGGCGGCGATGCGACGCTGTTGGTCCACAAAGGACTCGAGTTCGAGCGCGCCGGGCGCGTGCCGGACTTCGATCCCGAGCACGACTCCGAGGAGTGGGGCGTGGTCCTCGAGCTGCTGCGTCGCGTCCAGAGAGAGGACTTCGGCCGCTGGGAGCGCATCGCCGCCGGGATCCGCGGCGTCTCGGAGGAGACGACGACGGGCGTGATGCGCCTCTACGAGATGCAGAAGAACGGGACGCTCCTCTTCCCGGCGATCAACGTGAACGACTCGGTGACCAAGTCGAAGTTCGACAACATCTACGGTTGCCGGCACTCGG
>VSDC01000511.1:0-1861 GCA_047459275.1 Gemmatimonadota bacterium | reverse complement strand
CTCGCGGTCGGGGTGATGGGCGCGGTCGCGACGGCGACGCTCGCCGTCCGCACGCTTCGCATCGCTTCGGATCGGGAGTGGGCGGTGTACGTGGCCGGTGCCGTCCTCGATTCGCTGCTCCAGGTGAGCGCTCCCGCCGCAGGAGCGCGGGAGTTTCCGCGGCACCGGGTCGCATGGACCGTTCGGCCCGAGGGCCGGGTTCGCCGAATCGTGCTCGACGTCGAGTGCCTGAACTCACCACGGGCGTGTTCACTCCGCTTAGAGGCGCTTCACGCGCCGCCGCTGCCACGGATCGGAGGTGAGCCGTGATGTCCCGACGGGGCCGCTCGTTGCCCGAAGTCCTCATCGCGCTGACGCTGACTGGGGTGATCGCCTCGGCACTCGCCGGCGCGTTTTCGGCCGCGCAGGCGGTGGCCCGCCGCCACTCCTGGGTCGTGCGGGGCGCCGAAGCGCTCCGGGTGAGTGTCGTCGCCCTGGGCGACGAGCTGCGCGCCCTCGACCCGACGGCGGACCTGCGCGTCGTGGCGCCGGATTCCATTGCGCTACGGGCGTTCCGCGGCGCCGGCGTGGTGTGCGCGGCCGACCGGGGAACTGCCGTCTTCGTGAAATACCGGGGCCTTCGGGAGCCAGAGCCCGCCAAGGACTCCGTTCTCGTCGTCGACTCGATCGGCGCCGTGCGTGCCAGCGCCCTCCTGGAGAGCGAGAGGACGGCCGACAGGTGCGCCGTGCGGGATGGAGAGTCGCTGTACCGGTGGTCCGTCCCTCTGCCGACCTCCGCCGGTACGCTGCTCCTCCTGTTCGAGAGCGGGAGCTATCACCTCTCCGATCGCGCGCTCCGCTACCGCCGTGGGGATGGAGGACGCCAGCCCCTCACGGCGGACCTGTTCGACGACGGGGAAAGCACGTTCTCGCCCGTCATCGACGCCCGTTCCGGTGGGGGTATTCCGCTCGCGATCGAGGGGATCTTCGCGCTCCGACCGGATCACGGGATCGGAAGGGATGCGTCGGCGCGGGGCGCGCGCATCCGATTCACGCTCCTCAACGCCCGGCAAGAGGAGGCACGGCCATGATCGACGATCGACCGGGCGTGGCCCTGGTCCTGGCGGTGATCGTCTTGATGGCGCTTGGCACGACGGGGCTCGGCCTGCTCTACGTCAGCACGCAGGAGGTCCTGATCGCTCGCGCCGGAGAGGAGTCCGCGCGTGCGCGGTGGGAGGCGGAGTCGGCGGTGCGCGCGACCCTCGCGAACTGGAGCACCCGCCGCGTCCTCTCACTCGATCCCGGGGATGAGATGGACATCGATGCCGGCAAAGGGGGCGTGCGCGTCACCATCGTGAGGCTCGGCGGCAGCCTCTACCTCATCACGGCAACCACCCGGGGAGTTGCGCGTGGCTCCGCCGCGGCGCTCGTTCGGGCGGTGCGGCCCGAGGCGCTGTGGCCGAGTTTCGCGGCGGCCCTCTCGACCCGCGGGGCACCGGAAGTCGATCCCGGTGCGGTGGTCACCGCGGCCGAAGCCGGACACGTGCCTTGGCCCTGGACTCCGGAGCTGTGCCCGGGCGGGGTCCTTCGCTCGATGACCGAAGCACTGAAAGGCATGGAGCCGGCTTCGATCATCGCCCCGGGCGACTCTTCGGCGAACGCTCCGCCGGAATGGCGGCCCGTCCTCCCGCCCGATTCACCTGGACGGGACGAGGGCTTCGTCGTCCGCATCGGCCCCTTCGCGCTCCACGAGCTGGCGGCCCTCGCCGACCACGTCGTGTCCGGCGAGGTCCAGCCTGCTCCGCGCATCCTTTCGAGCGGTTGCGATACGACGGCCGTGACCAACTGGGGTTCACCCCTCGACCCCGTCGGTCCCTGCGGC
>VSDC01000510.1:0-1865 GCA_047459275.1 Gemmatimonadota bacterium | reverse complement strand
CGGGCCAGCCGTTCCTGGACCGGGTGATCCGGAAGGGCGACCTCCTCCTCGTGACCGGTCCGGTCAAGTTCTTCCACGGCCGTCAGATCCAGCCCCGGGAGTACGTCATCCTGGGTCGTGCGGGGGAGGAGGGGGATGCGACGGGGAAGGTGCTCCCGATCTATCCCGCCACCGAGGGGCTCTCGCAGCGGCTCCTCCGCTCCATCATCGAACAGAACCTGGACGCGCTCCTCCCCGCGCTGGACGAGGAGGAAGTCTTCCCGCCGGAGGTGCTGCGGCGGGTCGGCGCGGCGCCGCTCCGGGAGGCGATCGAGCTGCTGCACCGGCCGCCGTCGGTCGCCGACGCGGAGCGCGGGCGACGTCGCCTGGCGTACGAAGAGGCGTTCTTCCTGCAGCTCCTGCACGCCCGCGCCCACCATCGGGCGACGGCGGAACGGCGCGGGATCGCGTTCCGGCGCACGGACGAGCTGATCGGCGCGTTGTTCCGCTCGCTCCCGTTCCGGCTCACCGACGCGCAGACGCGGGTGATCCGCGAGATCTACGCGGACATGACTTCGCCGCGGCGGATGAACCGCCTGGTCCAGGGCGACGTCGGGGCGGGGAAGACCGTCGTGGCCCTGTTCGCCATGCTCCTCGCCGTGGAGAGCGGGTACCAGGCGGCGCTGATGGCGCCGACGGAGATCCTGGCCGAGCAGCACGCGCGCACGCTTCGCAAGCTGCTGGGCGAGCTGCCGGTGCAGGTCGCGCTCCTGACCGGCCGGCTCAGCACGTCGGAGCGACGGGCGGCGCTGGACGCGATCGCGAACGGCGTCGCGGGGATCGTCGTCGGCACCCACGCCCTGATCCAGGACGCGGTGACGTTCCACCGCCTCGGACTGGCCGTGATCGACGAACAGCATCGCTTCGGCGTGCGCCAGCGGCAGGCGCTGGCGGAGATGGCGCGGCGCGGCGGGGGCGACCCGGGCAACGGCGGCGGGGCGGATCGAGGCGGCGGCTCAGGCAGGTCCGGGGGTCGCGGCGCGGAGCCCGACGGGGGCGCCGAGGTGCCCGACGTTCTGGTAATGTCCGCCACGCCCATCCCTCGCTCCCTCGCGCTCACCGTCTACGGCGACCTGGACCTCAGCGTGCTGGACGAGCTGCCGCCGGGGAGGCAGAGGGTACGGACCGGCGTGCGCTCGGAGCGCGACCGCGGGAAGGTCTACGACTTCATCCGGAAGCAGGTGGCCGCGGGGCGGCAGGCGTACATCGTCTACCCCCTCGTCGAGGAGTCCGAGAAGCTCGAGCTGCGGGCCGCGACCGCGGAGTTCGAGCGGCTGCGCGACGAGGTCTTCCCCGACCTGCGCCTCGGGCTCATCCACGGGCAGATGCCGGGGGAGGAGAAGGATGCGACGATGCGCGCCTTCGTCGCCGGCGAGCTCGACATCCTCGTGTCGACCACGGTCATCGAGGTGGGGATCGACGTGCCGAACGCGACGGTCATGGTCATCGAGCACGCCGAGCGCTTCGGCCTCTCTCAGCTCCACCAGCTCCGGGGCCGCGTCGGGCGGGGCGCGGAGGAGAGCTACTGCATCCTGATCGCGACGGGCGATGCCGCCGCGGCCGAGCGGCTCCGGATCTTCGCCCGTACCCACGACGGCTTCGAGATCGCCCGCGAGGACCTGCGCCTGCGGGGGATGGGCGATCTCTTCGGCGCCCGCCAGCACGGCATGCCGGCGTTCCGGTACTTCGACCCGCTCCGCGACGAGAAGCTCCTCGCCGTCGCCCGGGAGGAGGCCCGGCGGATCGTCGCGGCGGATCCGGAGCTGGCATTGGATGTTAACGAGCGTTATCGTGCGGTGCTGGAGAAGCGGTACGGGGAGAGGGAG
>VSDC01000509.1:0-1870 GCA_047459275.1 Gemmatimonadota bacterium | reverse complement strand
GAACCGGTGAGGCCCGGCTCCTCGTCCAGCGCCTTGCGGACCGCGGCCGTCGCCTGAGCCGCCGAGAAGCCGAGCGCGACCAGGGCGCCGATCGCTTCTTCGGCGGCCCGTCCTTCCGGCCGAGGGCCGGCCGCGGCCAACGCGAGGTCCTCGAGCTTGTCGGCCAGCTCCAGGGCAAGGCGCTCGGCCTTCTTCGCGCCCAGGCCGGGGACCTGCCGCAGCGACGCAATGTCTTTCTCCATGATCGCCCTGACCAGGCGCTCCGGTGACAGCGTCGAGAGCATGTTCAGCGCGAGGCGCGGCCCGACGCCCGACGCCGTCAGCAGTCGGCCGAAGAGGTCTCGCTCCCTCGCGTCCAGGAAGCCGTACAGCGTGACTCCGTCCTCTCGGACCAGGTAGTACGTGCGGAGTTCGACCTCTTCCCCCTCCCTCGGGAGCCGCTCGTACACGCCGAGCGGGATCTCGATCTGGTAACCGACACCGCCCGGCGTCATCACCTCGATCGCGCCGATGGATCGCTCGACGAGCACCCCCCGGATCCTGCTGATCATGTGAGTGGACGCCTCCTTCCCAGCATCGTCGCGCCGAATCGCATCGGCTCCCGTACGTCGGCCAGGGTTGCCCCGTAGCAGTGCGTCAGCGCAACCGCGACCCCGTCCGCCGCGTCGGCCGGCCGCGGCGGCGACTTCAAACGCAGCAACCGCTGCACCATGTACTGGACCTGTTCTTTCGTGGCTCGACCCGTACCGACGATCGCGTTCTTGATCTCGGCGGGCGAGTACTCGGCCACCGGGAGGTCGCGGAGCGTGGCTGCGAGCAGGATCGCACCCCGCGCGTGGCCGAGGACGACCGTCGTCCGAACGTTCCTCCCGTAGAAGATCCCCTCGACGGCGACGACGTCGGGCGAGTGCCGATCGATGACCTCGACGATCCCGTCATAGATCTCTCGCAGCCGCTGCGGCAGCTCGGCGCTCGTCTCCGTCCGGATCACGCCGCACTCCACCAGCGAAACGGCGCCGTCGCCCCCCCGGGCGACGACGCCGTAGCCGGTCGTCGCGGTCCCCGGATCGATCCCGAGGACGATCATCCCCGCGCCGCCTCGGCGATCGCGGCCTCGTCGATGTCCGCGTTCGTGTAGACCTTCTGCACGTCGTCCAGGTCGTCGAGTGCGTCGAGCAGCTTGAGCAGACGCTTCGCCTCTTCGCCCTCGACCGCGACCATCGCCGCCGGCACCATCGCCAGCTCCGCCTCGTCGAACTCGATCCCCTGGCTCCGGAGCGCGCCCTGAACCGAGTGGAACGACGCGACGTCCGTCGAGATCACGTACGTCTCGCCCTCGCGCTCGACGTCCTCGGCCCCGGCCTCCAACGCCGCGAGCATCACTGCTTCTTCGTCGTACCGCTTGGCGTCGACGTAGATCTGCCCCTTCCGGCTGAACTGCCACGCGACCGAGCCCGTCGTGCCGAGGCTCCCGCCGTTCCGGCTCAGCACGTGACGGACCTCGGCGACCGTACGGTTCGCGTTGTCCGTCAGCGCCTCGATGTAGAGCGCCACGCCGCCCGGGCCGTACCCCTCGTACGTGATCTCCTCGTAATCGACGCCTTCGAGCTCGCCGGTCCCGCGCTTGATGGCCCGGTCGATGTTGTCCTGGGGCATGTTCGCGGCCTTGGCCGTCTCGATGGCAAGGCGCAGGCGCGGGTTGAAGTTCGGGTCCCCACCCCCTTCACGGGCCGCGACCGTGATCTCCCGGATCAAGCGCGTGAAAAGCTTGCCGCGCTTGGCGTCGTTGGCTGCCTTCTTCCGCTTGATCTGCGCCCATTTGCTGTGTCCCGCCACGGGCGCCTCCTCCGATTACTGGACCGAGATGTTC
>VSDC01000508.1:0-1874 GCA_047459275.1 Gemmatimonadota bacterium | reverse complement strand
GTCGATGATCGGACGGAAATCACGCGCCTGCTGGCTGTCGCCGCTGGTGGGCGCCGCGCTCCTTGCCGCTTGCGGCACCGACAGCACCACGGGCCCCGGGTATTCGGCACCCCTGTGCTGGCCCGATTTCGTGAAGCTGAACGGGATCACGTACCTCGGGGTCGTGCGCGCAGCGGGCCGCGATCTGACGGCCGCGGATCTGGGGGAGCAGATCGGGGCGGTCACCTTCATGGTGCAGGGCAACGTGACGGACCCGGCTTACGAAGCGGAGGACGGTGACGCGGGGCTGCTCGAGCCGGGCACGCCGCTCCATCAGGTGAAGGGGTACGACCCGACGTTCCGGATCGCCGCGAAGGCGGGCAACGGGATCTACCTGTACGAAGCCGCCTACAACCCGGGCGCGGTGAGGGGCTCGGACATCTTCGATCTGGAAGGTGCGGTCGACTCGATCGGGGTCTACGCCGTGGGCGTGCCGGAGTACCGGCTGGCGGTGATTCGCGATCCGGCCCTGGTCGAGTCGATGGTGCAGATGGTGTCGGATGCGAGGCTCCTGAACGCCGACGAGGTGCAGGTAGCGGACGACGTCTATTACCTGGTGGCCTTCCACCTGAAGGATGGGACCTCGATGGTGCGCCAGTACTTGTTTTTCGCGGGTCATCTGGTCTTGCCCGCGTGGAGTCAGGCCGGCCATTGGGCTGAGGTCCCGACGGCGTTCAGCGATGCGATCGAGGCGGCGGTCAGGGACACGGAGTCCGATCCGACCCTGCGCCTCCGTCAGACCGGCCGAATCGGCTGCGGATGATGTGGGCGGGTTTGCGGATGATCGGTGGGGCCGGGCGAGCGTGAGCGCTCCCCGGCCCTTTCGCATCACGGCGTGCGCCCGAGGGAGACGAGCGCGACCAGGCGCGGGATCGGCACCTCCATGGGACAGGCGAGGCTGCATTCGCCGCATCGGGTGCACGCCGGGGCGTCTAGGAGGCTGGCGCGGTCGATCGAGCGGGAAGGTCCCACGACGAAGGTCCAGGCCTCCTCCCATGCGCTGGTCGACGTCTGGCGGAGCACGGGGCAGGCCAGGGTGCACAGGCCGCAGCCGATGCACGTCATGAAGGAGGCGTACGCTTCGCGGGTGTCCGCAGGGAGCGGGACGTACCCTTCGGGTTCGACCGTTTCGAGGAAGCGCCGGACGTCGTGCCCGCGGCGGAGCAACCGCAACGGAAGTCGCGCGCAATGGAGCGCGAAATGCCACGCCAGGTTCAGCCAGGCGACGGCGCGGCGCATCATACGTCCTCCGCAGCGAGCTCGCCCGCCCGCCAGCCATCGGCCGCGGCGTGGCCGAGGCCGGGCGCGGCGGCGTCGATGCCGGAGCGCACCGTTCCCGCTACCCGGACGTTTTCGTAGACGACGTCGCCCCGCCGATCCACGGGGCGGCCGGCGTCGTCCGTGCGCACGCCCGCCCGGAGCAGGGGCTGGTCCGCTTCCCGGTCCGGGTGTGTGAGGGCGAGCGGGTCGGGCGCGCCGAACGTCGACCCCAGGTACTCGACCCAGACGGGGCATCCGAGGGCCGGCTCGAGGAAACGGTCCTCGGCGCGGATCCCACCCGCCAGGTACTTGCCTGTCGCGAGCACGAAGCTCCGGGCCGTGATCCGGACCGTGTCGCCGGGGTTTCCCGGGTTCACGACCGTCCCGGTTTCCCCGTGCGAGGCCCCGCCGGAGCCGATCGCGTACGTCGACCCGTCCCGGTCCGCATCGATCGGCTCCGTGCCATCCGGCATGCCACGTGGTGCGGTTCCGTGCGCCGACCGCACCAGCACTTGCTTCAAGCGCGGACCTTCCGTCACCCGATCCACCACCCGGCCTGCCACGACGGCGACGCC
>VSDC01000507.1:0-1878 GCA_047459275.1 Gemmatimonadota bacterium | reverse complement strand
CCACCATCCTCACCAGCAACAAGGGCTTCGAGGAGTGGGGCGAGATCTTTGGCGATGAGGTCATGGCGGCCGCCTTGATCGACCGGCTGCTCCACCACTGCCACATCGTGAGCATCCGGGGCAACAGCTACCGCATGCGCCACCACACAGAGCTCTACCGGGCTCTCGCCGCCGAGCCGAAGCCACAGGAATCTCAACCGAGACGGAAGGCCAGCCGTCGGGAGGCACCGACGCCCTGAGGCTCGTCACCCCCGCCGCTGGGTGTCAGATTTTCGATCGCCCAAAGTGTCAGATTTTCGACCGCCGTTGACACTTGTATACAACTTCCCACGAATCACAATCATGCGTTCACCCGCGCAGCCACTCTCCTGCCGGTGATGAACCGCGCGTGCCCGCAGCAGACCCGTAGGCGCCGCCGACCGAGACCGTTTCCGCGACGAACGTCGATTGTTTACAGCATGTCCAGCGGACTACGAACGTGCTCGAGGGCGCGGCGGCTGACGTGCGTGTAGATCTGCGTCGTACGCGCGCTGGCGTGGCCGAGGAGCTCCTGGATGTAGCGAATATCGATCCCGGCCTCGAGGAGATGGGTCGCGAAGCTGTGCCGAAGGGTGTGGACGGTGATGTGCTTGTCGATCCCCGCAGCGATCCGCGCCTGCGCCACGATCTTCTGGACGGACCTGGTCGAGAGGGGACGATCCGGCCTGGGCCCCGGAAACAGCCACGGCCCAACCTCCTCGCGCTCGAGGTACTCGCGCACCGCGGCGACCGCGCGTTCGGAGAGGAGCGTGTAGCGATCCTTGCGCCCCTTGCCGCCCCTGACGAAGAGGAGCCGTCGCTCGGGGTCGAGGTCACCGGGGCGCAGCCGAACTGCCTCTCCCACCCGCAACCCCGCGGAATATATGAGCATGAGCAGCGCACGGTGCTTTCGGTTCTTCACCGCGTCCAGCAGCCGTCGCACCTCTGTCGGCGACAATACGACCGGTAGGCGGCGCTCCGGGCGCGGGCGGCGGATGGATTCGGCGACGGCGGGAACGTGCAGCACGTGCGTGCACAGAAAGCGCAGCGCGCTGACTGCCTGGTCGTGGTAGGCGCGCGAGAGCCGGTCTTCTTCGAGCCGGCGGACCAGATACTCGCGAATCAGGCGCGGGTCGGCGATGGCGCCGCCGGCAGCGAGCGACTCGTTTTCCGCAGGGACGACCGGGCCATACGCGGTCGCGAATCCGACGAACCGTCGGACGTGATGGAGATACGCCTTCCGAGTCCGTGGGCTGTACCCTCGGAGCCGTAGCTCCGCGGCCGCCGCAGCGACGATCGGATGCGAAGTGGGGGCGACGATCGGGTGCGACGTGGGGGCGGCGGCTCCGGCCCCGGCACCGTCCCCGTCCTCGAGCTGCCCGGCCGCGGCAGCCGTCGCGCGGGCAGGCTCCCCAACGCTCCGGCCGAGCCGCCTCGCGGCTGACGGATGGACGGGCGCCGGATGGCGAGGCGGGACGGCATCGACAGCGAACTCGACCCTGGCGATGTCGCCGAGAGCGCGCAGCCTCCGGCGAGCTTCGGGCGACTCGGGCACCCGCCAGTGACGCGCACCCGGGTCCCAACGACTCCCGGGGATCTCGCGGAGCCGGCGCACGATCTCGCTATGGAACGGCACCACGACGACGCCGAACGTACTCGGCCCCGCCCGGCGCACTTGGACGACGACCACGCTCCCCTCCAAGCCGCTCGTATCGTCCGGGATGAATCAACGAGTACGCGGGGCGGTGCGATAGCCAGGTCGGCGACCACGTCCGGCACGCGCGCCGCCCCCTTCAGCTCTTCCTACCGCTCCTCACCTGAATCGTCTCTAGGTGCCGGCGCGCGAGCGCCCACCGGTCG
>VSDC01000506.1:0-1878 GCA_047459275.1 Gemmatimonadota bacterium | reverse complement strand
TGGCGTGGGCCAGGAGCATGACGGTGTCGTAGGCGTGGGCGGAGCCGTCGCGCGGCGGCTCGCCGAACCGGGCCTGGTAGCGCTCGACGAAGTCGCGCGCCGCGTCGGTCGGCCTGTCCACGAGGAAGCCCGCACTGACGACGACGCCCTCCGCCACCGCGCCCGCCGCCTCGATCCCCATGAGCCCGTCGGTGCCCATCACGGTCCCGCGGAACCCGAGGCGCCGCGCGGCGCGGAGGATGCCGGGGACCTCGTCGCCCATCCCCACGATCACGAGCGCGTCCATGCTGTTGCGGATCCCGCGCTCGAGGTACGGGTCGAGGGTGCGGTCGTTCTCGATCAGGTCGGGGAGGTACGGGTCGGCGCTGAGGACCTTGCCGCCGAGCCGCTCGAAGGCGGGCGTGAAGGCGTCGCGCACGCCGCGGCCGTAGGCGTCGTTGAGGTAAACGATCAGGGCGCGACGTCGCCCGAGGTCGTGGTAGGCCCACTCGGCGAGGGCGGCGGCTTGCTGGACGTCGCTCGGGCAGACGCGGAACGTCCATTCGCCCGTCTGGGACATCTCGGGACTCGTCGCGCCGGGCGAGATGGCCACAAGCCCCTTCCCCGGCTCGTTGTAGATGTGCGACGCGGCGATGCTCGCGCCGGAGTTGAGGTGCCCGACGACGGCGACGACGTCGGTCTGGTCGCGGAACTCCCTGGCGACCTCGATCGCGAGCTCGCGGTTCATCTCGTCGTCGCGGACGACGAGCTCGATGGGGCGTCCCCGGACGCCTCCGCGGGCGTTGATCTCCTCGACGGCGAGGAGGGCGCCCTGGTACATCCCCTTCCCGGCGGTCTCCTTGATGGGGCCGGCCAGGCCGAGCCGGATGACGTCGGCGTCGTCGGACGCGGCGCACCCGGCCAGGAGGGTGGTCACGGCGATGAGCCGGACGGCGCGAAATATCGGACCGCGGCGGGCCGCACGGCCGCCGCACGCGTCGAAGCCGTACTTCATTGTGGAACAACTGCTCAGGGATTCAATCGGGGGAGAGGGGGCGGAAGGTATTGCCGGGGCGCCCGGGATTCAAGGGGGCGGAGGACCGAGCCGCGCCACGGGGTCGCGGACCGCCAGGCGTCCGTGCGGGCGGGCGCGACGGCGTCCTCGAAGCTCCCGGGCCCCCAATGCTCCCGCGGCGCCCGATGCCCCGCGGCGCCCGACGCCCTGCGGCACCCGACGCCCCCGGCGACCCCGGGGACCCGGCGCACCCGATCACGGCGCGGCGGAACGTATCGCCGCGTCCAGGTCGTTCCACAGGTCCTCGGGGTCCTCGATCCCGACGCTGAGCCGGATGAGGGAGGGCGGCAGGTGCTCCTGGCCGGGGAGCGCGGAGCGTCGCTCCATGGTCGATTCCACGCCGCCCAGGCTGGTCGCGTGCCGGATCAGCTTGACATTCCGGCAGACCGCATCGGCGAACTCGGCGCCGCCGCGCAGGTCGAAGGTGACGATGGTCCCGAAGCCGCGGAGCACGCGCCGGGCGGTCTCGTGCGTCGGGTGCGACGGCAGCCCCGGGTACCGCACGCGCCCGACCAGCGGGTGCTTCTCCAGCCGCTCGGCGAGGATCATCGCGTTCCGCTGGGCGCGCTCGAGGCGGAGGGCGAGCGTCCTGGCGCCGCGAACGGCGAGGAACGCCTCGAGGGCGCCCGGGGTCGAGCCGTTGAGCTCCCGCGAGCGCCGGAGCGCCTGCCAGAGCGCCTCGTCCCGGGTCGTCGCGACGCCGGCGAGCAGGTCCGAGTGGCCGCCGATGAACTTCGTCGCCGACTGCACGGACACCGTGGCGCCGAAATCGAGCGGGCGCTGGTTCAGCGGCGTGGCGAAGGTATTGTCCACGACGACGATCG
>VSDC01000054.1:0-9121 GCA_047459275.1 Gemmatimonadota bacterium | reverse complement strand
CGTCGACCAGGAGCGCGCAACGGCGCCCACCGGCCCCGATGACGACCAGCAGCGCGGCAGTCGGATCGGTAACCGCATCCGGGATCTGGAAGAGCCGGTGCAGGCGCACGATCGGGAGTAGCTCGCCGCGTACCATCACCATCTCCCCCCGCCCCGCGACCGTGGAGAGGGCGTCGGGCGTCGGCCGGAAGCTCATGTGAATGCTGACCGTGGGCAGGATGTACCGCTCGCTGCCGACCCGGACGACCATCCCGTCCGTGATCGCGAGGGTCAGCGGGAGACGGAGCGCGAACGTCGTCCCTTTACCGGGCTCGGACGTGATGTCGATCCGACCCCGGACCGTCTCCATGTGTCGGCGCACCACGTCCATCCCGACCCCGCGGCCGGAGACGTCCGTGACCTTGGATGCGGTGGTGAACCCGGGCTCGAAGATCAGGTTGAAGAGCTCGTTGTCCGACAGACCCCGGTCGGAGTCGACGAGCCCCCTCGCCCGCGCTTTGGCCAGGATCTTCTCGCGGTCCAGCCCGCGGCCGTCGTCGCTCAACTCGATGACCACGCTGCCGCCCTGGTGGTAGGCGGAGAGCCGGACGACCCCTACCGGAGGCTTGCCCTTCGCGATCCGCTCCTCCGGGGGCTCGATCCCGTGGTCGACGGCGTTGCGGATCATGTGCACGAGCGGATCGTTGAGGAGTTCGACCATGTTCCGGTCGAGCTCCGTGTCTCCGGCCTCTTCAACGAACGTGACCTGCTTCCCGCTCTTGTGCGCCACGTCGCGCACCACGCGAGCCATTCGCTGGAACGTCGATCGCAGGGGGACCATGCGGATGCACACGCTCAGATCCTGGAGCTCCCGCACGATCTTCCCGGCGTGCGCGAGGTGGCGGACCAGCACGCTGTCGCCGTTGCCCGACCGGGCCACGTGCTCGGCGAGGATCGAGTGGGCGATCACCAGCTCGCCGATCATGTCCACGAGCCCGTCGAGGCGGTCCGTGCGCACGCGAACCCACGAATCGGCGGCGGCGGGAGCGCCGCTCCGCCCACCGTCGCCGGCCGCGCTCTCGCCGGCCACGCTTTGGGCGGCTGCACCCTGGCTCCGTGCGGACCCGCCCGGAGCGCCTTCGCCCGCGATGCCACCGCCTCCGGTGCCTTGGCCCGAGGCCGAGGCGTGCGACGTCCGACCCTCCTCGCCCGGCGCGGCGGCTTCGAGCTTTGCCGTCGAATCGCCGGGCGGCAGGTCCGCGGACCCGGGGTCCGCGAGCGCGCGGAGCAGGTCGGCGTAACCTCGAGGAACGGGACGCACTCCGCCGCCACGCGCCTCCTCCACCACCGCGACCAGCGCCTTGAGCATGTCCACGGACCGAAACGCGAGCTCCGCGTACGGGCCCGCGAACCGGACCGTGCCGTCCCTGACCCGCGCCAGGATCGACTCCGCGCGGTGGGCCAGGTCCGAGACCGCCTCCAATCCGAGGAAAGCCGACGTACCTTTGATGGTGTGGAATGCCCGGAAGACGGTGTTGCACGCCTCGGAGTCGTCGGGGTCCGCCTCGAGGGCGAGGAGCGCCGTCTCGGCGTCCGCCAGGTATTCCCGGCCCTCGTCCAGGAACAAGGCGAGCAGCTCGGCGTCCACGTCGGGCCGGATCTCGATCCGGTCCATGGCGCTCGTCGCCGCGTCGAGGTCAATGGCCGACGGCGCTGCCGGAGCCGCTGCGCCGGGTAACGAGGGTAGGGATGGCTCGACGGGTCCGGCTGGCGGCGAACCGGCCACCGGCGTAGAGGACGCTGTCGATGCCGGCACCGGTTCGGGGTCCGCCGCCAGCGCCCGCATTTCCGGCGGCGCTGCCGCCTGCGCCGCGAGGACTGCTTCGAGGATCTCACCGACTTCGGCCAGCGCACGCGCGGGGTCCCGGGCGGTACCTTTCACGACCTCTTCCAGGACCGCCGTCGCTTCCCGGATCAGCCCCTGGATCAGCGGCCACGACGCCCACTCCGCCGCGATCCGCTCCAGTTCCGCATGGACCCCGCGCAGCTCTTCGACATTCGCCGCCTCGAGCTGCAGCAGCCAGGTGATGACTTCATCCAGCGTCCGCTGGCCCGCCTCCTCCGACACGATGAGACGACCTCCAAGAAAGTTGCGGGATTTTGCTAATATCTTCGGCAGGGGATGCGGGCGACTTGAAATCGACGCGGCCCGGTCGTGGGGAGGGCTCGGTGCGGGGCGTCGCGCCACGAGAGAGGAGCGCGCAGCCTGGCGCCGGAGGGCTCTGCGCGTGGCGCCGCGCCGGGCAAGACTCAGGGCGCGATGACTTCCGCGACCACGCGCCGCAGTTCGGCGAGGTCGTAGGGTTTGGCGATGACGCCACGGAAGCCGTGCGTGCGATACTCGGCCATCACGGGGTCCGAGGAGTAGCCGCTCGACACGATCACACGCGCATCGGGGTCCATCTCGAGGATGTGTCGGACGGCCTCCCGCCCGCCCATCCCTTCCGGCACGGTGAGGTCCATGATGACGGCATCGAAGGGCTGACGGGCCTCCATCGCCTCGCGGTAGAGAGCGATCGCGGACTCGCCATCCTGGGCGGTACGGACCTCGTAGCCGATGCGCTCGAGCATGCGGCGCACGACGGCGAGCACGCTGACGTCGTCGTCCATGACGAGGATGCGGCCGGAGAGCCGCGCGGCCGGGTCGGCCGGAGGCGGTTCGGCTTCGTCTTTCGCGATGGGGAGCAGGATCTCGAATGTCGCGCCCTCGCCGGGGGTGGACCGGGCGGTGATGAGGCCGCCGTGCCGGCGCACGATCGAGTAGGCCGCCGAGAGGCCGAGGCCGCTGGCGTTGGGCCGCGTGGTGAAGAACGGGTCGAAGATCCTCGGCAGGTTTTCCGGCGCAATCCCTTCTCCCTCGTCCCGGATCGTGATGCGCACATAGTCGCCGGGCGGGAGCGCGCGTGCGTCGGTCGACTCGGCGTTCAGCGCCACGACGTCGCAGGCGATGTAGACCGTGCCGCCGTCCGGCATGGCCTGCATCGCGTTGCCCAGGATGTTGCCGATGGCCTGGTTGATCTGCCCTCGGTCGATTTCGACCGGCGGCAGATCATCGGCGATCTCGAGGTCGCAATAGAAGCCGGGTGCGTGGAACGCCGCCCGGGCGATCTCGCGAAGGACCTCTCCGAGGGCGGTTCGCTTCCGGATCGGAGCGCCGCCTCCGGAGAAGGTCAGGAGCTGCTGGGTGAGCTCCCGCGCCTGGCGCGCCGCGTGTTCGATGTCGGCAAGCGCCTCGTCGTTCCGGGCCCCATCCGGATCGGAGCGCACGAGGGAAAGCTGTCCGAGGATCCTGGTGAGGAGGTTGTTGAACTCGTGGGCGATCCCTCCTGCCAGGATGCCGAGTGATTCCAGCTTGCTGGCCTGGCGGAGCTCGCGTTCCAGCTCCTGCTCCCTCGTGATGTCCCGGAACACGAACACCGCGCCGATGGTGGTGCCGTCGCGGTCCCGGAGCGGCGCGGCGGTGTGAGCGACGACGCGTTCGGTACCGTCCGCCGAGCGGAGAATTCCACGCTCGCTCACGGCCTTCGAGGTGCGGTCCACCTCTTGGAGCCTGACGATCGGGTCCAGTGCCTCGCGTCCGGCCTCGTCGAGCAGGCGGAAGACCTCCGAGAGCGGGCGGCCGATTGCGTCCGCCTGCTCGCGGCCGCACAGCCGCTCGGCGACGGGGTTGAGGAGGGTGATGCGCCCCTCCGTGTCGGTGGCGACCACGCCATCCGCGATCGAACGGAGGGTCACGAGGAGGCGCTCGCCCTCGGCGGCCAGCGCTTCCTGCACGCGCGTCCGCTCCACGAAGGATGCGACGAGGCTCGCGACGCTGGCCGCGAACCGGGGAAGCCTTTCGGACGTCCGGACGATCTCGGTGTGCCCGAGCGTGATCGTCCCGATGACGCGGCCGTCGGCGACCATCGGGAAGCAGGCGAGTGTCCGGAGGCCGAGCGGCGCGAGGACGGGGTCGCTGATCGCCGAGGCGTCGTCCGGGTGGCTGACGAAATACTTCCGCTGGCGGACGGCGGGGCCCGAAGCCGCGAGGTCGAGAGGGACGAGGAGCGGGTCGGGGAGCTCGAACCCGTAGGTCGCCTGGTAGACGAGGCAGCGGATCGTCTCGTCGTACAGGGCGATGACCACGACCGGGAACCCGGCTGCCGCGGCGATCTCGGCCACCATCGCGCGATAGCCGGCCTCGGGCGGCGTGGGCGCGAGCGAGATGGTGGAGATCCGATGCAGCGCGGCGAGTTCCCGGTTCCGCCGGGCGAGGGCGTCTTCGGCGGCGATGCGGTCGGTGACGTCCGTCTGCAGGCCGATGAAGTGGGTCAGCACTCCGGCGTCGTTGTGAACGGGGTTGATCGTGAGCTGGTTCCAGAAGGGCGTGCCGTCCTTGCGGTAGTTCAGGAGCACGACCTCGCACGAACGGCCGGCCGCCACGGCCTGGCCAATCTCCGCGACGACGAGAGGGTCCGTGTCGGGGCCCTGGAGGAAGCGGAGGTTGCGGCCGATCACCTCGCCCGCATCGTACCCCGTCATGCGCAGGAACGCCGGGTTGGCGAAGACGACGGGGTTGTCCGGCGCGTTCGGATCGGTGATGACCACGCCCGTCGCCAGGCTGGCGATGGCGGCCGCCAGGCGTTCGTTCTCCTCAGCGGCCTTGCGGAGCGCCTCCCGGGAGCGCGTGCGCTCGATCGCGTAGCGCACCGCGCGGCTCAGCAGAGTCGGCGTCAGTTGATCCTTGAAGATGTAGTCGACTGCGCCGGCATGGACCGCCTTGAGAGCCGCGAATTCATCTTCGCGATCGGCAAGGACCAGGATCGGCACCTGCGGCGCGGCGGCGTGGAGGCGGATGAAGGCGACGGTGCCGGCAGCGTCCGGGAGCGCGGGATCGAGAAGGACCATGTCGAAGGAGGAGCGCGAGAGTTCGGCGACGGCGTCCACGACGAGGCCGACGTGGACGATGACGAATCTCAGATCCTCTGCCGAGCCGAGGCAGGTGTGCACCCGGTGGGCGGCCCGGGGATCGTCGTCGACGAGAAGGATCCGAACCACCGCGTCCGTGTTCATTTACGTAGGCGTGAGAATCAGCGCTCCCCCGCGCACCGCCGTTGCGACCACCGGGGTCTGGCCCGCCTCGTCGCCGTCGATCTGCACGGCGACCGGCGGATCGGCCTCGATCGAGACTTCCCGGGCCTGGAAGTGGATGAGCCTGTCGTCACCGGAGAAACGGCGCGTCGCCGCGCGCCAGAGGATGGCCGGGAACTCCGTCAGGTTGCGCGGCGCCAGGATGACGACGTCGAAGAGCCCGTCCTGCCAGGACCGTGTCGGCTGCGGGCCGAGGGCGAGGCTGAACGGCAGGAAGTGCGCGTACAGCTCGCCCATGTTGGCGAGCATCACCGTGACCGCCCGGACCCGGATCTCCTCGCCGTCCGCGACGATGCGGAAATCCGCAGGCGTCGCCGTGAGCGCCTCCTTGACCGCGGCGAAGATGTAGGCGGCGAACCCCCAGCGCTCCTTCATGGAGCGCGTCGCCGCGGCCATGACTGCCGCATCGTAGCCGGCGCCTGCCACCAGGGCGAAGGCCCGTCCCCCGATCCGCCCCAGGTCGAGCGGCGTCGGCGTGCCGTTGACTACAGTATCGACAGCCGCCTCGAATTCGGTCGGGATCTGGAGGTTCTGGGCCACCTGGTTCGCGGTGCCGCGCGGGATCAACCCGAGCGGGACGTTGGTGCCGGCGAGCCCCGTGGCCGCCTCGGCGAGCGTGCCATCCCCGCCGACAACGCATACGGCGCGGTAGCCGAGCCGGGCGCCGGTGCGGGCAAGCTCGATGGCGTGCCCCGCGCCGCACGTCTCCACGAGGTCGAAGGGCGCACAGCGTGCGGCGAAAGCACCGCCGATCATGCGGCGAAGGCGCGCAGGATCGTCCTGACCGGCCTTCGGGTTCAGGATGACGAGCGTCCTGCCGGCGTAGGGGTCCTTCCCCAGAAACTCTTCGGGCTTCATGCCGCTAAAGATACCCGGCGCCCGGAACTCCGGTCCAGATTCGCGTGCGCGGGGATAACCTTGCGGGGAGTGGGAGTTGCGTGGACTCGTCGAACCCGGGCCTCGCGCTCAGAACCCCCACTCGCGGAAGAGGAAGAACCCCATGACGCGCTCTTGCTGCGTGGGGTGGAACGACAATCCGCGCAGGAAGCGATTCTCCCAGAAGAACTCGCCCGTCCACGTGGGCGCGAACCGCCATTCGACGCGTGCACCGAAGAGCTCGGTCGGGCGCTGGGCCGCCGAGAGCGGGCTGCTGAATGCGACGTACCAGTTCTGACCCAGGTATCTCCCGACCTCGACCTGCGAGCGGGAGAAGATGTTATCGAACCCGCTCCCCTCGGGCGTCGAGCCCTCCCACTCCGTGATGGCGAAGTAGTCGACGAGCCCGAAGTCGGAGATGAGCGATTGGAGCCCCGTGGAGACCGCTCCCGTGGCGACCAGTTGCCCGGCGCCGGCGAGGAGATCGAGGCCGATTCCCGTGCCGGTGCTGTAGGTCGGCCGGCCGAAGAGGACCAGGCTCAGGAGGTCGGATTCGGCGATCGGCGGCTGGGCGTCGCTCCTGAGCGAGACGCGTGGATTGCGCAGCGTCCCGGTCACCACCGCTTCGACGTTCAGCGTGCCGCCCTCGGTGCGCACCCTGCGGGCGCCGATGATGTCGAGGCGCGGATTGATCCCCGGTGTCCCGTCGAACTCGACGATTCCCTCGCGGACGGCGAAGTTGAGGACCGGGAGCTCCTCCGTGAGGTAGAGCCCGTACGACCCGCGGATCGCGTTCAGGGCGCCGGTCAGCCGCAGCTCCTCGGCGCGGCGATCGAAGTCTACGTGGAGCCGCCCCGCGACCTCGACGTCCAGCGTGCGGCCCCGCAGCCAGGTGTCGCGGTCGACGTCGATGGTGAAATCCTGGACCGTGAGGTTGCGGACGAAGGGGTTGCTGGTCCGCCGGATCGACACGATCGATGTGTCGACGACGCTGAGGAGCGTCTGGTCGTCCAGCGCCACGATGTTGTAGCGGTGCCAGACCTCGTCGAGGAACAGCTCGCCCCGGTCGATCTGGATCCTTCCCGTGAGGAACGGCTCCGAGTAGCGCCCCGTGAGACGGATCGTCCCGGTCCCCGTCGCGGCCACGTCCCGCCGCTGGGCGAGCTGGAACGTGCTCGTGGTGACCGTGAGGTCGAACGTCGGATCCGACAGCGGCAGGAACGTCATCGTGCCCGTCGCCCGGGCCGTTCCGGTGGCCGTCCGCGCGGAGAGCTCGATGGCGACGTCCTGCTTGTCGAGCACGCGGAAGCTGCCCTGCACGTCGCGATAGCGGACGCCGGAGACGGCCCACACGGCCTCGCCTCCGCGCAGTTCGATGACGCCGCCCAGCTCGGGTGTAAAGGGCGTCCCGCCGATGGTCATCGAACCCGTCAACTCCCCGCGCACGTTGCGGAACCCGTCGACCAGCCCCGTGATGAACGCGGCGGGGACGCCGTCGGCGCGAAGCCGGACCGACATGGGCTGATCGAGGCGACGCTCCGCGATCGGGGCGAGGGTGAGGTCGACGGGGACGTACCCGGTGCCGGTCAGGACCGTCCGACCATAGAGGCTCGCGTCGAGCCGGCCCTCCAGGCGGCGGTCCTCGTAGGCCAGGGTCGCGCCGATCCTGTCGATGCGGATGGCCTGGTAGGCGACGGAGTCGAGGGCGAGCGTCGCTTCCATGACCGGGTCCTCGGCCGTCCCGGCGAGTGTCACGGTCCCCGTCAGGTACGCGGAGGTCTCCGGCCCACCAGTGTGCACATCGAAGGGCGCAACGGGCACCCTTTCGAGCTCGAGCCGGAAGTTCGCGGCGACCGGCGCCTCGACCGACGCACCCGTGCCGGAGCGCCACGGAATGGTGCCGGAGGCGTGTACGTGCCCGGCGCCATCTTCGCGTACGATGCGCAGGTCGGCGAGCGCGACGCCGTGCCGGCCGATCTGGAGACGCATGGGACTGGCGAGCCGCCAGTGCCCGATCCAATCCCTGGCCCGCACTTCCCAGAGCCAGACGTCGAGCCCGCCATCGGTGCGGCGGAACTCGCCGTCCACCCGATAATCGGCGAGCACGGGCTCGGAACCCCGCGCCTCGAACTCGATCGTCCCGCTTCCCGCCGCGTAGGACACCGTTCCGTACGCGGAGTCGATCGGCCGGCGGTACACGGTGGCACCGCTGGCGTCCCCTCGAGCATCGACGCGGAGCGAGTCGGTGCCGAACCCGCGCACCGCGAACCGGAGGTCGGCGCGCCCGACCTCGAACGAGCGGTAGACGGCGCCGTCGAGGCGCACCTCGCCGTCGGCTTCCAGATCGGCCAGGTTGCCGCGCAGCGTGCCGCGGACGAACGCCGCTCCGCCGATGCGGGCGCCGACGCTGTCGCCCGTGAGGTACGCGGCGTCGCCGAAGAGCGGCCAACGCAGCGCGGCGAGCGAGTCGACGTGGAGCGCGATCTCGAGCTCGCCCCACTGGTCCGCGTGGAGTCCGATTTCACCCCATGCCCCGAGGCGGCCGACCGGACCCTCGACGGCGATGGTATCGACGCGCAGTAGCCCGTCGGCGACGCTCAGCCGCGCGCTACCACGGCGCACTTCGATCGGTCCGGCCCAACCGGAATCCACCTCGACGCGGAAACGTGTCGCTTGGCCGTCTTCCGTCGCGTCCGCCAGGACTCGCCCCGAGAGAACGGTCTCCTCGAGCCCCGCGAAGATGCTGTCGAGGTGGAACTGCGCGAGCCGGCCTTCCGCGGAGAAGCGCGGCCGCGGCCCAGACAGGTCGAACCAGCCGTCCAGTCGGACCGATCCGCCCGTGGACCGCAGCTCGGCCTCGAGGACGAGGTCGGAGATCGGGCCACGCACCCGGATGGGCCCGCTCACGTCGCCCCGGAGCCGCTGGAGAGCCGGGACCACGGCACCGAGGAGGGCGAGCGATAGAGAGTCCGCCTCGAACGACGCATCGACCTCGGGGGCGCCGCGGAGCGGGTACCTGACCGTGCCCGTCCCGCGTACGACCGACGGCGCCCGGCCCTCGAGCTCGTGGCGGATC
>VSDC01000505.1:0-1884 GCA_047459275.1 Gemmatimonadota bacterium | reverse complement strand
AGCGCGCGAGCCGTCGCCTCGATCGCGAGCGCGACGTTCTCGCTCACCTTGCTACTCGCGTAGTCGGCCACCCCGCCGACCAGCGCGCCCGCGACACCGCGCGCCATAGCCTCAGCAGCCTCGCCGACGTCGCCGAAGTCCTGAATGAGGATCGAGAATGCATCCTGGAACGCGCCCGTGATCCCCATCGCCGCGCGCTCGGCGGCGCCCACCATGTCGGCGTTCATTTCGAGCCACCGTTCGGCGAGCGCATCGATCTCGGCCCGAGCGTCGCGGATCGGTTCCAGCGGGATCGGCGCAAGAGCGGGCAGTACGCCCATGGTGTCGGCCATCCGCGGCGGTCCGACCTGCGGCGTGATCTCCTGGAGCGCCTGGAGCTGCTGCGCGAGCGTGATTCGGTCCTCGAGGGAGTGGTTACCGCTCGCCAGCGCGGCGGCGACCTGCCGCTCGAGCTCGAGCGCGCGGGCCATCTCCTCCCCCGTGAGGACACGGAGATCGTAGCCGCGCCGAAGCGCGCCGACCTCGTCGCTGATGCGCTTGAGCCGCTCCTCCTCGGTCTCGCGCAGGCCGCTCGCCGTGTCGGCGGTCTGCTGCGTCGTCTGGAGCTGTGCCCGCGACCGCTCCAGAGCCATCGTCTGGACACGTTCGAGGCCAACGATTTGGTTCCGGATGTCGTCGAGCTGCTCGCGGATCTGGCGCATGCGGCGCTGGACGTCGCGCCGCATCACCGGCGCGCCGCGAACAAAGACCCGGGGTCCCGCCTCGAGCTGCGCGAGCTCATGCTCAAGCCGCGCCTGCTGCTCCGTAAGTTGACTGATCTCTTTGCCGAGGTCGAGGACGACACGGCGCCAGCCCTCGGCGTCTAGGCCGAGCCGCATCAGACCAGCCATACGGATCCGCGCGACCTGCCCCGCCGGGTCGAGGACGTCCATGAGGGTTTGCGCCCATTCGGCGGCGGCCGCGGCGGCATCGAGCAGCCGGCCGGTCAGCGTCGAGATCTGGGAGGAGTTCGCCCGGATCCACCGCTCCATGGCCTGGAGCGCCTCAACGAGCCGGTCGGCGCCGGATGAGGCGCCATCCATCGCGGTGAGCGCATCGCCGATCGCGATTTTGATGTCATCCCACGCCTTCTTGGCGTCGTCTCGGATCGCCGCCCACCCGCGCTTCATTCCGGCCGCGACGCCGGAGACCTCCTTCTGCAGCTCGCGGATCAGGATACGCTGGGCCTCGAGGAGGCGGTTCTGCTCGACGAGCGACTTGACCTGCGCGATGACGCTTTCCTCGAACGTGAATCCGGCGCGCCTGAGGTCGCCGAGCCCGCGTACCGGATCGTCCAGCGCCCGAGCGAGCGCCATCGTCGAGCGCTCGAGACCGCCGAACACCGACGCCATGTCCGCGGCGAGCTCGATCGTGTCCGTGAACGTCTCGCCGGCGATGCTCTTGTAGGAGAGCAGCTGGGCGATCGCGAGCTCGATCTCCTCCTGGCCGAACAACGTCGACCACTTCATTCGGGCGACAAAGGCGTTGATCTCCTCGAGGGAGAGCCGCGCGGCGCCCGCGTTGGCCCGCCACATCGCCTCGAGGCGCTGGGCAGAGATCTGCGCCTGGCGGGAGAGCTCCTCGGCCGAGTCGAGGAAGCGCTTGACGGTACGGAACGCGAAGATCCCGGCGATTGCAGCGCCGGCGCTCAGTGCCCAGCCGCGGAGCTTCTCCAGGGCCCGGCCCAGCCGGCCGACGTCCTGCTCGCCCTCGCGGCCGACGGTCTTGAGGCTGCGCGCGAGAGAGCGGAACTGTCGTTCCGTGAGGTTGCCCTCCTGGCGGAGGCGCTCCATTCCGGCGACGAGGCCGCGGTCGAACGTCTCGGCGGCCTGCGCCCGGATCCGC
>VSDC01000053.1:0-9160 GCA_047459275.1 Gemmatimonadota bacterium | reverse complement strand
TCGAAGGCGTTCTGCTCCCTGAGCGCCGCCTGGTACGCCGGGTACACGTCGGCGACGACGCGGGAGAACGCGTCCCGCGCCAGAGACGCGTACGCCTCCGGGTCGATCAGCTTGTCCTTGGCCGAGGAGATCGCCGCCTGGACCGCCTTGGGGTGCCAGCGCTTGACCGACAGCCCCAGGCGCTCCATGACGCGCTTGATCTCGCGCAGCGTCTGTTCGCCGTCGTAGATGCTGAAGTTCGGGGACCAGCCGAGGCGAGTCGCGTGGCGCCGGAGCAGCCGCGCCCCGATGGCGTGGAAGGTGCCGACCCACATCCCCGCCGGCTCGCTCCCTAGCAGGCGGCGGACCCGCTCTCGCATCTCGCCGGCGGCCTTGTTCGTGAAGGTGACCGCCAGGATCGATGCGGGGTCGACTCCGTACTCCTCGATCAGGTGCACGATCCGAGTGGTCAGCACCCGGGTCTTCCCGGAGCCGGCGCCGGCCAGCACGAGCAAGGGCCCCTCGAAATGCTCGACGGCCTCGCGTTGCTCGGGGTTCAGCCCCCGCATGTACTCCTTCTCGCCGCTCATGATCTCCACAATACCCTGCGACGCCTGCGGCGCTCCTTCCGCCTCCCCCGACGCGCACCCCGCCGCCCCGATTCTTCCGGGTACGCGGGCAGCTCGATCTCGAAGATGGTCCCGCCTCCCCGGCGCGGACGCGCCGAGATCCGGCCGTCGTGGAGTTCCTCGATGATGCGGCGCGAGAGCGAGAGCCCGACGCCCCACCCGCCCACCTTGGTCGTGAAGCCGGGCTCGAAGATCCGCTCGCGGAGCTCGGGCGAGATCCCCGGGCCGTCGTCCGCGACCGAGAAGATCACGCGGTCGCCGTCGGCCGTAGCCGCCGCGGCGACGCGGATGCTCCCCGTCCTCCCCGCCAGGGCATCGAGGGCGTTGCGAACCACGTTCTCCAGCGCCCAGGTCAGCAGCACTTGATTCGCCCGGACGGGCGGAAGGTCTCTCCCGGTCCTCACCCGGAACCGGACGGCGCCGCCCAGGCGCGGCACCCGCGGCCTCATGTACTGTTCCAGCTCCTCGAGCACGGCCTCCACGCGGACCGGCTCCAGCTCCGGCGGTTTGCCGATCAGCTCGAAGCGCCGGGACACCCGCTCCAGCCGCTCCACGTCCGCCGCGACTTCCCGCGCGATTCGATCCTGATCGATCCACCCCTCGCGCTCCTCGGGCGGGAGTCCCAGCACCTCGACCCACCCGACCAGCGAGGACAGCGGCGTACCCATCTGATGCGCGAGCTCGCGCGCCATCGCGGCCCAGAGCCGTTCGCGCTCCGCCCGCACGTTCGATCGCACCAGCCCGACGGCGACCACCAGGAGGACGAACGCCGTGCCGACCTGGAGCAGCGGGACCCATCGCAGCCAGCGCAGGACCGGGGGCGAGCCGAAGTGCACGGTCCCGATCCCCGGCTCGACGATCGGCGGATTGCGCCGGTCCAGCTCCTTCACGAACTCCAGGATCCGCTCCCGGTCCGCCGGATCGTTGAGGTCGGCGTCGAACGGAAGGTTCGCCACCCACTGCGGCTGCCCGTCCGCGCCCCGCACGACGATCGGGATACCGAGCGTCGTGAGCGACGTCTGCAGCGATGCGAGCGCCTTCAGCTCTGCATCCGGCTCGAGGGAGATCAGGCCTCGCTGCACGATGGCGTACATCCGTGAGTGGGCTTGCGCCTCCGCATGTACCTCACGGACCAGGAATTCGGTGTACAGCAGGAAGGAGCCGACGAAGAAGAGCGAGAGAAGGGCGAGCGCGACCGGCCACGGACGGCGGTCCACATCGATCGTCGCGAACCGGATCCTCATCGCCTGCGCGACCTCCCCGCTCACGGGCCCGCTCTCGCGGCGCGGCACGGGTCTGCGCCCCGGCGCGCCGGACCGGGATGCAATCCTGTGCTATGCGATTCGGTCCGCGCCGAAGTAGGGGACGAGCGCCTCCGGAAGCACCACGCTGCCGTCCGCCTGCTGGCCATTCTCCAGCAACGCGACAACGACGCGGGCCAGGGCCAGCGCCGAGCCGTTCAGCGTGTGCACGAACTCGGGGCGCGCTCCAGGCTCCGGCCGGAACCGAATGTTCGCCCGCCGCGCCTGGTAATCGGTGTAGAGCGAACAGCTCGACACCTCGAGCCAACGGTTCACGCCCGGCGCCCAAACCTCCAGGTCGTACGTCTTGGCGTTCGCAAAGCCGAGATCCCCCGCCGCGAGCAGGACCACCCGGTACCTCAGGCCGAGCCGCTGCAGGATCGTCTCCGCATGCGACGTCAGCTCCTCGAGCGCCGCCGCGCTGGCCTCCGGGCGCTCGAACCGAACCAGTTCCACCTTGTCGAACTGATGCACCCGGATCAAACCGCGCGTCTCCTTGCCGTGCGCGCCGGCCTCACGCCGGAAGCAGGGCGTGTACGCCACGTACCGGATCGGCAGCGCATCCGGGCCGAGCAGCTCGTCGGCGTGGAGGTTCGTGACCGGCACCTCCGCGGTGGGCACCAGGTACAGCCCATCCAGCGGCACTTCGTACATGTCCTCGCCGAACTTCGGCAGGTGCCCCGTCCCCAGCGCCGCATCCCGGTTCACGACGAACGGCGGCCAGAGCTCCCTGTACCCGTGCTCCCGGCTGTGCACGTCCATCATGAAGTTGATCAATGCACGCTCGAGCCGGGCGCCGGCGCCGACCAGCAGCGGGAACCCGCTCCCGGCCACCTTCGCGCCTCGGGGAAAATCCAGGATTCCGAGGGCCGCGCCGATGTCCCAGTGGGGTTTGGGCTCGAAGTCGAACGTCGGCGTCTCGCCCCATTCCCGGAGCACCCGGTTCGCCTCCTCGCCTCCCGGCGGCACGTCCTCTTCGGGAAGGTTCGGGATCTGAAGCAACAGCGTCCGCAGCGCCTCCTCGATCTCGCCGAGGCGCGCCTCCTCCACGGCGATCCGCTCCGCCACCTCCCGCATTTCACGGATCAGCCGGTCAGCCTCCTCGTGCCGGCCGGCTTGCTTCAGCTCCCCGACCCGCGGCGACACCTTGTTGCGCCGCGCGCGGAGCGCATCCACCTCCGTGATCCGCGCCCGCCTTTCCTCATCGAGCTCGAGGATGCTGTCGATCTGCGCGAGCAGCTCCGGATTGCCCCGCCGCGCCAGCCGCTCCTTCACCAGCGCGGTCTCCTCCCTGACCCTCCTGAGATCCAGCATCAGTCGTCTTCCGGAGATACGAACGAGCGGTCGTTGCAGTTGGGGTTGACGACCACCTTGAACACCACCGACCCTTCCTCGAGGTCGATCTCCGTCACGGTGACCTTCCCGTACCTGGGCGTGAAAGTGCTGAAGCCGAACGTGGCACACGCGGCGCGCCGGGTCCGCACCACGTACACGCCGCCTTCCACGAGAGGAACCGCCCTGTCGGTGATGTACGCATTCGCGTCCCGCGGCGCCTCGAGGAGATCGTCGAACGACACTCCCGTGATCACCGCGATCCCGACGTCGGTGCCGATGTCGGGGAAGGCGCCCGCGGGGACGAACGCAAGCCCGCCCTCCACGTCGGAAACCACCACATCCCAGCCCAACGCCGACCGCGGGTCCTCGACGGCGACCCGCTGCCGATTGAAGAAGTCAAATGCCGAAGGAAGCCCGATGTGCTCGGTCCGGTCGATCGACCAGAGCTGCACTTCGATGGGTGTTTCGTTCCAGGGCTGGGGTCCCAACGGGTCGTCGCAGCCGGCCAGGGCCAGCGCGATGAGGGAGAGAATCAACGGCAGTCTTCGCACTTCGCCGCTCGCAGCCGAAGGTCCGTAAATCGTTTAGAGACGGAACACTAGTGGCACGCCAGGGGAGTGTCAAGGCCGCGCGAACCCCGTACATCGCGAAAATCCGCAATCTCGCTTGACTTTCGATCCCCGCGCACCTACCGTTGCCCCGCTACGGGGGCCGGCTCGCCGGGCGGCGCGCGACGGCCGCGTCGGGCATGAATCTCGCACCGGGCTCTCGCGTCCGCGAATCATGACCCGACCGCTCAGGCGCCTGTCGATGCCAGCCGAGTTGCGACCGACCCGACGCCGCGTACTCGTCGTCGACGACGAGCCGTACATCGGACGCATCGTCCAGCTCAAGCTCGAACACGCGGATTACGCGGTGGAACTGGCCCACGATGGCCGGAGCGCCGTCGAACGGCTCCTCACGGATGCGCCGTTGGACCTCGTGCTCCTGGACATCATGATGCCCGACGGGAGCGGTCTGGACGTGCTGGCCCGGATCCGGAGCATGCCGCATCGGCGAGACACGCCGGTGATCATGCTCACGGCCAGGGGCCAGGACGCCGACCGACAGGAGGCGGTGCGCCTCGGCGCCACCGATTTCCTGACCAAACCTTTCAGCCCGAAGAGACTCCTTGCCCGGATCGAAGAAATTCTCGAATCCTGATCCGTCGCTCTGGGCGGTGGTCCTGGCCGGCGGCGTGGGTTCGCGCTTCTGGCCCGTCTCGACGCCGGAACGGCCCAAACAGCTCCTGCCGCTGGGGAGCGATCGGCCATTGATCGCGGACACCGTGGCGCGGATCACGCCCCTTGTCCCGCTGCCGCGGCTCAAGATCCTCACCGGCGAGTCCCTCGCGGAGGCGATCCTTGAGGCCGCGCCCGACCTGGGCCGGGACAACCTCCTCCTGGAGCCGCAGGCGCGCGGCACCGCGCCCGTGCTCGCGTGGGCCGCCCACGAGATCGTGCGGCGCGACCCCGAGGCCGTGATGATCTCGCTCCACGCGGATCACGTGATCGAGCCCGCCGACGACTTTCGCGAGCAGCTCGAGGAACTGGGCAGTCTCGCCGCCGAACACGATCGGCTGTTCACGATCGGCGTGGAACCCACGCGCCCCGAAACCGGGTACGGCTACATCCGCGTCGGCGCTCCGCTCGGTCCCGCCCTCCAGGTCTACGAAGTCGCCGAGTTCGTCGAGAAGCCCGACCGCGACACCGCGCTCGAGTACCTCTACCGCGGCGAGTACCTGTGGAACACGGGGATCTTCGTCTGGCGCGCGGCCACGCTCCTCGATGAGCTGGCGCGCCACACACCGGAGCTTTCCCGGCACCTGCCCCTCCTCGAGGCGGGCGACGTGGAAGCATTCTTCGAATCCGTGCCGACGCTCACGATCGACGAAGGGCTCCTCGAGCGGAGCGACGCCGTGGCGGTGGCCCGTGCCCGGTTCCGCTGGGACGATGTGGGCACGTGGGATGCCGTGGGCCGTACGCGCGAGAAGGATGCCCACGGGAACGTCGCCGTCGGCGACTCCCATCTCGTCGACTGCCGCAATTGCATCGCCTGGGCGGAGGAGGGCGCGGTCGTGGTCTTCGGGGCGGCCGACCTGGTGGTGGTGCAGAGCGGAGGCACGACCTTCGTCGCGCCGCGGGAGCGGTCGGCGGATCTGAAGGAGATGTTGAAGCGGTTGCCGGATCGCATCCGGCAGTTGGAGCGGTGAGTATGGCCGGCCCTTGCCTCGTCCTCTTCGACGACCGGATCGCCCGGGATTGGCAGCCGTTCACGCTGACCCGACCGGCGGGCGAGCTGCGGTTCGGCGCGCTGACCTTGCGCGAGCGTGCGCAGCGCGTCCTCGGCGCGGATTGCATCGGGCACCTTGCGGGCGAGGACCTCGTCGGCTTCGAGGAGCCCGAGGCGCGCCCCGTGCTCGCGCCGGACGGGATCCCGGCGGACCGCGGCGTCGTCTACCTCGTGTCGCGCGCGGTCCCGTCGTGGTCCGCGGCGCCGATCCATTATCCCGACCATCCGGCGCTGCTCCGCATCGGCGGGGAGGCGGCAGGATGGTTCGCGCCGGCGGGGTCTCCACCACCGCCTCGGGAGTTCTTCGACGACCCGGCGCGGCATGCGCCGTCGGCGCCCGAGATCGCCCTCGACGGCTTCCTCCTCGAGCGGATCTGGCACCTGGTCACGCATAACGCAGAGCAGGTCGCGCGCGACATCGCTGCGCTCTTCCCGGCGGCAGAGCGACCCGAGCTTCCGGCCGGCGTCCACGTCGTCGGCGACGCGCCGCTGATCCTCGGCGCCGGCGCGGAGATCGAGCCCGGCGCGGTCATCGACCTGCGCCACGGGCCCGTGTGGCTCGACGAGGGCGCGTCCGTGGCGGCGTTCTCGAAGGTCTCCGGCCCGTCCTACATCGGCCGCGGCACGGCCATCCTCGGCGGCCCGGTGGCCGCCGTCTCCATCGGGCCCGTCTGCAAGGTCCACGGCGAAGTCGAGGAGAGCGTCATCCTCGGGTACTCGAACAAGGCGCACGACGGCTTCCTCGGCCACTCCTACGTGGGCTGCTGGGTCAACCTCGGCGCGCTGACCACGAACAGCGACCTGAAGAACAATTACGGCTCCGTTCGGATCTGGACGCCCGGTGGCGAGGTAGACACCGGAGAGCTGAAGCTCGGCTGCTTCATCGGCGACCACGTCAAGACGGCCATCGGCACGCTCTTGAACACGGGCACCGTGGTGGGCGCCGGCGCGAACCTGTTCGGAGGGGGGATCCCGCCCCGCTACGTTCCGCCGTTCGCGTGGGGCGGCGCCGACCCATCCGCGGTCTACGAGCTGGAGCGGTTCCTCGCCTCCGCCGAGACGGTCATGGGCAGGAGGAACGTCCCGCTCGGGGACGGCCAGCGTGAGGTCTTGAGGCGCGCATGGCACCGCTCCCGGGGCGCATCCTGAGGCGGAAGACGCCGCCGGCGAGACGTCGGTGGGCGCTCGTCCTGGGCGGCGGCGCTGCGCGCGGGATCGCGCACGTCGGCGTGATGCGCGTCCTCGAGCGCGAGGGGCTCTCGCCCGATCAGATCGTCGGCACGAGCGCGGGCGCCCTGGCGGGGGTGTTCATGGCCGCCGGCGTCTCGGCGGACCGGGCGGCCGCGTGGGGCGAGTCGCTCCGCTGGCCGCTCCTCGCCCGCCCGATCGTGAGCCGCCTCGGGCTGATGTCCAACGAGCGCATGGGCGAGCTGCTCCGCCGGGCGCTCCCGGTCGCCACGTTCGACGAACTCGTGATCCCGTTCGCGTGTATGGCCACGGACCTGGCCACGGCCGAGCCGGTGATCCTCTGCGAGGGCGAGCTGATCAGTGCGGTCCGCGCGAGTTGCGCGATCCCCGGCCTGTTCGTTCCCGTGGAGCGCGATGGATTACTCCTCGTCGACGGCGGCGTGACCGCGAACGTGCCGACGGCGGTCGCCCGGCTCTTCGGCGTGGACATCGTCGTCGCGGTGGACGTGAACCTGTCGTACCGGCGGCCGCAGCCGCCGAGGAACATGATCGAGATCGTCACTCATTCCTTCTACACGGCCGGCCGCGCGGCCGCGCAGCTCGCGGCCAACAACGCCGACGTGCTCATCGCCCCCGACATCGGGGACATCGGGTTCGACCAGCTCGGCCGGGCGAAGGAGCTCATCGCGGCCGGAGAGGCGGCGGCGCGGCAGGCGTTGCCGCGGCTGCGGGCACTGCTCGAAGCCGACCCGGCGGCCGGACGCGCGACCGTCGCGGCGGGGGAGGCGGTGTGAGGATCACGGTTCTCGGCAGCGGGAGCGGCGGCAATTCGACGCTCGTCGAAGCCGGGGGCACCCGCGTCCTGGTCGACGCAGGCTTCACCGGAAAAGACATCGAGAGACGCCTCGCCGCGGTCGGCGTGGACCCCGCCTCCCTCGATGGGATCGTCATCACCCACGACCACACCGACCACACCCGGGGCATGGGGATCCTCGCGCGGCGGCTCGGTGTGCCGCTCTACCTCACGCCGATCACGCGCGCCGCGTGCGAGAAGCTCCTGACCGGGAACGAGCGGGTGGTCGAGTACGTCTCCGAGCGGGCGTTTCGGGTGGGCGGCCTCGAGATCCAGCCGTTCCTGACGGTCCACGATGCGGCGGACCCCGTGGCCGTCACGCTCCGCGACGTGGAGACCGGCATCAAGCTGGGGATCGCAACGGACCTCGGGCGCCCGACCGCCGCGGTGCGCCACGCCCTCTCCGGGTGCGACGTCCTCGTCCTCGAATCGAACCACGACGAGGCGATGCTCTGGAACGGCCCCTACCCCTGGTCCGTGAAGCAGCGCATCGCGTCCAGCCACGGCCACCTGTCGAATCGAGCCGCCGCGGAACTCGCGCGGGAGCTCTACCATCCCGGCCTCGGCGCCGTGATCCTCGCCCACCTGAGCGAGCACTGCAACGACGGCGCGCTGGCCCGCGATGTCGTCGCCGAGGCGCTCGATTCCCTGGGCTTCACGGGTCCGCTCCTCGTGGCGCGGCAGGACGCACCGCTCGACCCCATCGATGCGAAAGAGCTGCGACGGGCGCGCGAGCCCGTGCAGCTCTCCCTGTTGTAACGGCGTCTTCCAGGGGACCGCGACCACGCGGGGGTGAGGCGGGGCACCCGGCCCCTACGCCTCCAATCCCCCGGCGATGCTCCTCACAGCCCGAACAGCCGCAGGAAGTCGCTGGCCAGCGCCCAGACCATGATCGCCAGCACGATCACGAACCCCACCTGGGTGAGCCGCATCCTCTGCTCGAACGAGAGCGCTCGACCACGGATCGCCTCGATCGCCAGGAACACCAGGTGCCCGCCATCGAGAACGGGGATCGGGAGCAGGTTCAGCACGGCCAGATTGACCGAGAAGAGCGCCATGAAATCCAGGAACGGCTCGAGCCCGAGCCGCGCGACCTGGCCGCTGAGCTGGCCGATCAGGATCGGCCCGCCCAGCGAACGCGGCGATGCGTCGCCGGTCACGAGGTCGACGAGGAACCCGACGATCAGGGCGATGACTTCCCCGGTCCGCGTGAAGCCGTGCCCGACGGCGCCGAGTACGCCCGGATGTTCGCGTTCCTGCACCCTCTGGGCACCGATCACGCCGATCACCTGCTGTCCGTTCGGACCCTGGACCGTCTCGACCTTCGGCGTCACGCGCACCATTGACCGCACGCCGCTGCGCTCGATTTCGAGATCGAGCGGCCGGCCGGGATGCGCCTGGACGACCGACAGGAACTCACCCCAATCGCGAATGGGTCGGCCACCCGCGCTGATGACGCTGTCGCCCGCGAGGAGCCCGGCCTCGGCCGCCGGCTGACCCTCCAGCACGCCGGCGATGACCGGCGGGTAGAACGGGCCGAGGTG
>VSDC01000504.1:0-1894 GCA_047459275.1 Gemmatimonadota bacterium | reverse complement strand
AGATCGACGTGGTCCGGCGCGGGAAGGTTCGCCGGGCGAAGCTCTACTACCTGCGCAACCTCCGCGGCAAGGCCGCGCGCATTCGGGAACGGCATCAGGGCTGATCCCCGCGGTTCTCGTGGCACGCGGTGCGCGAGACGGGAGGAGCGGAGCGCGGCGGAGCCCCGGGACCGGGGACCCTGCCGCGCTTCTCGCTCTCGAGCAGGAATTCTGGGCGCGGGGGTTGATCCACGTGGCCGGTGTCGACGAGGCCGGTCGCGGCCCGCTCGCCGGCCCGGTCCTCGCCGCGGCGGTCATCCTGCCGCCGGGCGGCTTCATCCCGGGCGTCGACGACTCGAAGCGTCTCTCGCCGGCGGTCCGCGAGCGCCTCGCCGAGGAGATCCGCCGGCGCGCTGTCGCCTGCGCGATCGGCGCCGCCAGCGCCCGCGAGGTCGACCGGCTGAACATCCTGCGCGCCACGCATCTGGCCATGTGGCGGGCGGTCTGCCGGCTCCCGATCCGCCCCGACCACGTCATCGTCGACGGACTCCCCGTCCCGCTCCTGGGCGAGGCGCAGACGGCGGTCGTGGAGGGCGACCGCCGCGTGCACAGCGTCGCCTGCGCCTCGATCCTCGCCAAGGTCACGAGGGACCGCCTCATGCGACGCCTCGCGGCGCGCTACCCCGCCTACGGCTGGGACCGCAACGCCGGGTACGGCACCGCCGAGCACCGCGACGCCCTCGCCCGTCTCGGTCCGACCCCCCACCACCGCCGCTCCTTCGCGCCCGTCCAGCTCACGCTGGAGCTCTAGGAGCGAGCGAACCGCTGCGGAGCGGTGATTTCCATCCGCGAACATCGGTCGCGACGAACATCCATCGGCGAAGCGGTCGCGGCTCCGGCGGTGGCGATGCGCGACGGTCGCCGGGCTGGATAGCGCGGCGTCGCCTTTCCGCGGCGGGTGCGCACGCCGACCCGTCCCCGGCACCGCACTCCCACGTTCCGGCCCGATCCGTGCGATGGATCGCACGGTCGGGTCCCGGCTGCGGGGTACGCCCGCCTCGTCCGCGAAGTCGGCGGTGGGTGGTTTGCCGCGGGCTTCGCGGAGCTCCCGCGCGGCTCGCAGCCACCTGGCCCGCACCGGCACGGACCTGATCCGTGGGGCCCGCGTCGATGCGACGCGCACCCACGTGGCCCGCAGGGCCGCACCTGCACGCGCCTCACGAGTGCGGTCCGCATCCGCCCTGCCCGCAACCTCGGGGCTCGCGGGCGCTGTAAGCTCGAACTTTCGCCGGATCGGGAAGTTGCACACGGAGCGTCTCGATCAACTCAACCCGCTCTGGGTCGCCGCCGGGTGGCTCGTGGCCGCGGCGGCGACGTCGCTCGTCGCCCTCGTGCTCGCGGCGCTCGGGCTCGCCGACACAGGACCCGACGGCGGCGCGGGCGCGGGCGAGATCGTCGCGGTCGCCATCGGGTTCTGGATCGGCGGGCTGTTCACCGGCTTCCGCGCGCTGCGTGCACCGATCCTCCACGGGATCGCCATCGGGGTCACGTCCCTGGTCGTTTGGGTCGTGGTAAACCTCTTCGCGCTCGTGATTCCGACGCTCCGCTGGGAAGGCCTCACACCGCTCCTCACCTCCGCGCTAATATTGGTTCAGATGACGACCGCCGTGGCGGGCGCGTGGGTCGGGCACCGGATCGCGCTGCGCGGTGGCGCAGAGCTGCGCGAGTAGGCGAGGTCGCGACGCAGCGGGTGGGAGACGCCGGGAGCCGCCCGAACCGGTTGAATTCGCGGGATGAATCCGCTAAATTCAATAGCTTGCACGTTTCAGGACACCGGGCCGGTAGCTCAGCTGGTAGAGCAGCGGACTTTTAATCCGAAGCGCGTGGGTTCGAGCCCCACCCGGCCCATGGGCGA
>VSDC01000503.1:0-1899 GCA_047459275.1 Gemmatimonadota bacterium | reverse complement strand
CTCATCTGCGGCGCCATGTACCCGTGCAGCAACCCGGAGCTGGTCGCCGCGGTCTCGGATGCGGGCGGGATCGGGATCGTCCAGCCGATCTCCCTCACCTACGTCCACGGCCACGACTTCCGCGAAGGGCTGCGCTACATCCGCCGCCTCACGTCGAGGCCGATCGGGATGAACGCGCTGATCGAGGCGTCGTCCCGGACGTACCGCGAGCGGATGGAGCGCTGGGTCGACATCGCCCTCGAGGAGGGCGTCCGCTTCTTCGTCACGTCCCTCGGGAAGCCGGACTGGGTGGTCGATCGCGTGCACGCGGCGGGCGGCGTCGTCTACCACGACGTAACCGAGCGGAAGTGGGCGCTCAAGGGGTTGGAGGGCGGCGTCGACGGGCTGATCGCGGTGAACCGGCGCGCGGGCGGGCACGCGGGCCCGAAGTCCGCCGAGGAGCTCCTCGACGAGCTCGGCGACCTGGGCGTCCCCGTCGTCTGCGCCGGCGGGATCGGGACCGCCCGGGAGTTCGCCGAGGCGCTCCGCATGGGGTACGCGGGCGCGCAGCTCGGCACGCGCTTCATCGCGACCCCCGAGTGCCGCGCCAGCGACGCCTACAAGCAGGCGATCCTGCGCGCGACCGAGGACGATATCGTGCTCAGCGAACGGATCACCGGCGTCCCCGTCGCCGTGATCCGAACGCCCTACATCGAGCGGATGGGGCTCCGTGCCGGACCGTTCGCCCGGTGGATGCTCCGCGGCCGCAAGCGCAAGCACTGGATGCGCACTTTCTACGCGCTCAAGTCCGGCTGGCAGCTCAAGCGCGCCGCCCTCGACGACACCGGCGAGCGCGACTACTGGCAGGCCGGGAAGAGCGTCGCGGGGATCGACTCCATCGAGCCCGCGGGCGAGATCGTGCGCCGCTTCGCGGAGGAGGCGCGCAGGACTCTCGCGGCCGAACCGCACGGGTCCACGCGGCCGGGGCTGGACACCCTCGGGAACCGGGACTAAACTCCGGCGGTAATCTGGAACGATGATCTACGACCCAGCGATGTCTCGTCGGCGCCGCGTTTTCTTCGCGCTCGCGCTCCTCGCCGCGCACGCGGCTTCGACCGCGTCGGCGGCGGTACCGAGGTGCGCTGCCGGGGCGATCGCGGCGGGAGGAACCGTCGCAGCCGGCACGGCGGGACCAGCCGTCGCAGCCGACCCCGCGGGCGTTCCGGCCTCCGACGGGGACGTCGCCGTGCTCGACAACGCCGGGCCTTACGGCGCTGCGCCGGATGCGCACACCGCCGTATCCGAGGACGCCGCGCCGCGAGGTCCGACGCCGGGTGCGCACACCGCCGCGCTGGCGACCTGCTCCGTCCTCGTCTACGCCGGCCCATCGCCGGAGGTCGCCACACCGGCGGTCGAGCGGGCCAGCCGCTCTCCACTCATCGACGCCGATCCACCGACGGGCGAGCCGCCCGCCCCACCCTACCAGCCGCCCCGCGCCTGATGCACGTTCGCGGCGCCCGGAGCCGCTAGAGCGATCCGTTCCGGGCCCACTGGGTCGACCCGCGCCCCGTCCGGGGTCCGGTGTACGTGTGAACGTGACATCAGGCGCATTATGAGTGTGAAAGCATTCAAGATATCGATCGAGGCGGCGCTCTGGATCGCCGTTCTCGGGTTCGTCGGATACAGGATGTGGCCCCAGGCCGCATCGGCGCTCGGCCTCGACTCGGGTGGCGTGGACGCGCCCGACTTCCGCGTCGAGACGCTGGATGGACGCACGGTCGCGCTGAGCGACCTGCGCGGGCAGGTCGTGCTCGTCAACTTCTGGGCGACCTGGTGCCCGCCGTGCCGCTTCGAGATGCCCGGCTTCCAGCGCGTCTACGAGGAGTACCGCGACCAGGGCTTCACCATCCTCGGCCTCTC
>VSDC01000502.1:0-1901 GCA_047459275.1 Gemmatimonadota bacterium | reverse complement strand
GGACTCCTCCCGGTCCTGGGGCTGGACCGGCTGCTGGCGAGGGGGCGGGGGTGAGAATGGACGCGCCGACGACGTTCCGGGATGGAGGCCCTCCGCGGGCGGACGCCCGTGAGGCGGGCGCGGTGGCGGCCGGGCCGGGCGCGGTTCCGCCGGAGATGCCCGGCACGGTGGATGAGGCGCGGGCGACGGGTGCGGCGATGGAGCCGGTGAGCGAGCGGCCGGTTGCGGCCGGAACGGGCGACGGGGCGAACGTGACCGGCGCCGGCACGGGCGCCGGGGCCGGTCTGGCGGCGAGCAGGAGCCATGTCGCCCCGGACCGATCGCAGACGACGCGCCCCGATGCGCCCGCGGCGTACCCGTCGCCCGCACTCGAAGTCCGCGGCCTGACCAAGCGCTACCGCCGCGGCGACCGGCCCGCCCTCGACCACGTCTGGCTCGACGTCCAGGACGGCGAGATCCTGACGCTCGTCGGGGAGAGCGGCTCGGGGAAGACGACGCTGCTGCGCCTCGTCGCCGGGCTCGAGCAGGCGGACGCGGGCGAGATCGTGCTCCGAGGGCGGACCGTGTGCGACGAGCGCACTTTCATCCCTCCCGAGCACCGCGGCGCCTCCCTCGTCTTCCAGGATTACGCGCTCTTCCCGCACCTGACGGTGGAGGGGAACGTCGGCTTCGGGCTGCGTCGCCTGGGGCGCGCCGAACGGGAAGAGCGCGTGCGCGAGATGCTGGAGCTGGTCGGGCTCCGTGGGCTCGAGCGGCGCTACCCCCACGAGCTATCCGGCGGGCAGCAGCAACGCGTCGCCCTGGCCCGCGCACTAGCGCCCCGCCCCGCGATCCTCCTCCTCGACGAGCCGTTCAGCAACCTCGATCGCGCGCTGAAAGCGCGGCTGCGGCAGGAGGTGGCCGCGTTGATCCGCGCCACCGGGACGACGGCGGTCTTCGTCGTCCACGACCCCGACGACGCCCTCGCCATCGGCGACCGGATCGCCGTACTGCGCGACGGGCGGCTCGTCCAGCTCGGCAAGCCGCGCGAGATCCTCGACTCCCCCTGCGGACCGTACGTGGCGGGGTTCTTCGGGATCGGCGAGGCTGCGGACGCGCTGGAGGCGTGAGCGCGGGGGATCGGAGCGGGGTGGTCCGAAGGATCGCGGCGGCAACGACGGGGGCCCGGACGCCGGGACCGCTCCGGTCGTCCGGACCGCCCACACCGCTCGGTCCTCGGGAGCGGCCGGTGGAGCGGCTATCCGGCCGCCCGGCCGTGTCAGGGCCGGCCTCCTGTCCACCTCAGGGCCGGCCGCCCATCATGGCCCTTTGCATCATTTCTATCAGTTCGGCCTGGTGCTCCATCGTGATCCGGTTCGTCACCTCCATGAGGCGGCGATTGAGGGAGGGCGTGCGCTCGACCAGCTTGCGGCCGATCGGGGTGCGATAGAACGCGGCCAGCTCCCGGAGCTCCGACTCGGAGAAGGTCGCGGCATAGACCTCCACGAGAGACGGCCGGACCACGTCCCACGACAGATATCGGTCGTAGAACTCCCGGAGAGCCTGGGCCATCGGCGTGCCCGCCATGTTCGGCTGGTCGATCATGAGCTCGAGCTGCATCCGGTACTGGGCCTGGAGGTCCATGGCCTCGAAGAGTTCGAGGACGGCCCGCTCGTGGGACGGCGGGACCGCGGCCTGGCGGGCTGCCAGGGACTCGGGCTGCGCCCACGAGAGCGCGAGGATCGATCCCAGGATCGCCAGTCCCTGCCGCAGGCTCGCGCGGGAGATGGCCTTCCGTGCTGATGTCATGATCATTCCTCCGGTCTCGAATGATTCCGAGAAGTGCTCCGCTTCTCAGATGATCCCGTGCAGCGGCCCGCCCCTGGCGGCCAGCCGTTCGATCCTGCGCATGACCGCCGGGT
>VSDC01000501.1:0-1902 GCA_047459275.1 Gemmatimonadota bacterium | reverse complement strand
CACCTCTACGTCCTCGACAGCGGCAACCATCACGTTCAGGTCTTCGACGCCGAGGGCCGCCACGTGCGAACGTTGGGGCGGAAGGGCGGCGGGCCGGGAGAGATGCAGCTCTGGCCGCGCACGATCCGTATCGGCGCAGATGGGACCGTCCACGTCTACGACATCGGAAAACGCGGCCTCGTCCGCTTCGCGGCGGATGGCACCCCTCTTCCAGAGGTGCGTCTCGACGTCTTCAGGGGCAGCCTCGAGAGTTACGGTCTCACCGAATCCGGCATCGTCGCACAGACGTTGACGCGGTCCGCCGGCGGCGACGATTGGTTCAACGTTATCGCCGTGCTGACGCCGGCCGGCGACACCACACATCTGCTCCACTCGCCGTCGCCTCCGATGAAGCCCGCGGAGTTCAACTGCGTCGCGATCAGCGGGATGACCGAGCTGCTCGCGCCGGAGCTTCGGTGGACTGTCGCGGGGGAGCGGATCTTCGTGGTCGAGGACGCCAACTACGTGATCGACGTGTACGAGGCGGGGCGTTTCGTCGCGAGCTACCGGCGCGAGGTGGCACCGCTCCCGGCGACCCGCGAGCTCGCCCTCAGGGCCGTCGGGGACAAGATGGAGGTTCGCTTCGACTTCGGCGGCTCGTGCGTGATCCAGCCGGATGAGGTCGTCGACGTCCGTGGCTACGCGAAGGTAGTTCCCACCATCGGCGATCTCGCGATCGCGCCGGACGGGACGCTCTGGATCCGGCGCTACGCGATCAAGGACGAAGCGGTGCCGATCGACATCCTCGCCCCGGATGGCTCGTACGTAGGCACGCTCCCCGCCGGGACGCCGTTCCCCGACGCGTTCTTTCCGGACGGCCGCATCGTCGCGGTCGAGAGGGACGAGCTGGAGGTCCCACGTGTGGTGGTGTACAGGGTCGAGGGGTGGAACCTGGGAGACCGCGTAGCCGGCTGAACAGAGGCGGTGTTGGAGGGCGATGGCCGAGATCATGATGCCAGTGCGAGGGAAGGATCACGGTGCGTCGTCCTCGAGCCGAGGACCGCGGTCCACGGAGGCGGCGGGTCCGCGGACGCGTGCACGCGAGGCGGCGCGAGCATCGGTCATCGGCGGCCTCGTGCCGTGGGTCGCCTGTGGCCTCGCGCTCGCCATGGCCGCCTGCGCGGCCGATGAGCCGCGCAGGGACGAGTTTCGCGTCGTGATCGACACCGTCGACGGCGTGGAGTACGTCCGTGCTTTCGGCGCTCCTCGGGTCTTCGAAATCGAGCCGGGCGTCCGGATCGGTTCCGGCGGCGGCGCCGGCGACCCGGGGCCCGACGAGTTCGGGATGGTGCGCTCGATCGTCGCCGACGCCGGGGGCGCCATCTACGTGGCGGATGTGCAGGCGAACGAGATCCGGGTGTTCGGCGCCGACGGCGCACACCTGCGCACGATCGGGCGGAGCGGAGACGGCCCGGGCGAGTTCAACGCCCTCTACGCCCTGGCCTGGATCGGGGACACCCTTGCCGCCTTCGATCCCCGCAACGGGCGCATCGGCTTCCTCTCGCCGGCGGGCGACTGGCTCGGCTCCACTCTGTACCTCCCCCTGACCGGCGATCCGATGACCGTCCGGTTCCACGCGGCGAGCGTGGACGAAGTGTACATCATCGGCTATCTCCGGCGCGAGGACGGGAGTCGGATGATCTTCAATCGCGTGACCGGCAGCGGCATTGCGGATACGCTCGTTCCGCCGCCGTTGACGGGATTCGGCCCTTCGCCCGTGATCGTCTGTCCGCATCCCGACGGCGGGATCAGCTTCTTCACCACGCCGTTCGCACCGAGGCACCTCACCACGCCCGCGCCCGGAGGCGTCCTGGCGACGTCGTGGAGCGCGGACTACCGGGTCGCCTTCGTGACCGAGGCCGG
>VSDC01000500.1:0-1912 GCA_047459275.1 Gemmatimonadota bacterium | reverse complement strand
CCACCACGATCACGTGCCGGTCGCCGGTGCTCTCCGGCCCGCCCTGGATCGGCGCGTCCGGCGGGATCGGGTACGGCCCCGGGTCGCTCTCGGACGCGTTCTCGAACTCGACGGGCACCTTCTTCTGCTTCCCCGAGACCACGACGTACGGCGTCCCGTTCGGCGCGCCCTCCCACGTCGTTCCGAAATCCGGGTGCAGACCCTTCAGCCCGCACGCCGCGATCAGCACGTCCGACTTCGGATCCACCGGCGCGCCCGAGATGTCCTGGTTCCAGGGGTTGTCGTCGGGGAACGGCCGACGACCCTTGAGGTCCGCGCCGACGCCGAGCGAGGGGTCGTTCCCGGGGTTGTTCGGCCGCGGCCTCCGGCTCGGGCCGGTCGATTCGTCGCACGCGGCCGCGCCCAACGCGACCGCGATCGTGCACAGCACGATTCTGCACTGGCGCGCGGCCCCCGCGCCAACTCCTCTTCTTCCGTTCTGTCCCATCTCGCTCCTACCTCGTCCATGGCAACGCATCGGGCCCGCGCCCCGGGCTTCTCCGGTCGCGGGCCCCGGCTCGCGCCGTGCACCCTGCATGCCGATCGCCGCTCCGGCCCTGGGCGCCGCGCAGGCCGCGGCTCGTGAGCCGTTGCCGTCGCCCGTGCGCGACGATCGTGTCGTGGATGCAACAGCGGCCCGTCCTCTTCGGACGGGCCGCTGCCCGGCAGTCGCGCCCCGGTCCCTTGCCGCCGGGGCCGGACGAGTCGCCCAGGAATCACATCGATGCGAGCCGCGCGATCCGCTCGGCGACGATCCGCTCCAGCTTCCCACGCGACGTGCAATTCGTCGGCGAGGTGCTCACCGCTGGGTCACGCGCGACGCCGGTGATCCGCATCTCGACCGCCGTCACCCCGCGCTCCGGCCGGATCCGCGTCACCACCGACAGCGTGACCAGGTGCGTGGCGGCGTTCGGTGCAATGATCCCCATGCCGCAATCGACGAGTTCCTCGAGCCTCGTCCCCGCGACCTGCCGGCGCATCCGCTGCCTCTCGAAGCCGAACGTCCTCGTGTTCGCGTCCAGCACCTGGCCGGGCAGATCGAGCTGGGCAAACACGATCGGCAGCACTTGCCACGCCTTGTCCGGCGAGACGTAGATGATGTGCACCGAAGGGTTGTCCGTGGGCCTCAACCTCACCTCGAACGACGCACCATCGCCCGTGGAAACGTACGACGTGTGCTCCGGCGGCATGTCCGAGCGAAGCGTAGGCTTCGGCCCCGACGCGCACGCGGCCAGGCCGGCGACCGCTACGACCGCTAGGGTGGCTTTCTTCATGATTCACCTCCCTTCAATCGACTGAGGAACTTCCGCCGAGCCTTCGCAACCTTCGGCGCCACCACGGCCATGCAGTATGGCTGACTGGGATTGCGCCGGTAGTACCGGCGATGGTACGCCTCCGCCGGATAGAACGCCTCGAACGGCACGATCTGTGTCACAATCGGTCCGTCCCACACGCCCTCCGCCTCCAGCTCCCGCCTCACCTCTTCCGCGATGCGGCGCTGCTCCTCCGAATGGTAGAAGATCGCCGAGCGGTACTGCGTCCCCACGTCCGGGCCCTGGCGGTTGAGCTGCGTCGGGTCGTGGATCGTGAAGAAGACCTCCAGCAAGTCCCGATAGCCGATCTCCTCTGGGTCGAACGTGACCTGCACCACCTCCGCGTGCCCGGTCGTCCCGGAGCACACCTCCTCGTACGTGGGGTCTGGCACGTGGCCGCCGGAGTAACCCGACTCCACGTTCTCCACACCCCGCAGCAGCTCGAAGACCGCCTCCAGGCACCAGAAGCAGCCGCCGGCGAGTGTCGCGACTTCCGTGCGTTTCGTCATGCTCCTCCCGCCCCCGCCCACCTCACCCCTCCCGCGCCCCCCTGGCGCCCC
>VSDC01000499.1:0-1920 GCA_047459275.1 Gemmatimonadota bacterium | reverse complement strand
GGCCCGACCTCGAGCGGCTTCGTGCGCTCATGAAGGAGCCGGTGATCTTCGACGGAAGAAACCTCTTCGAGCCGGCCCGCATGGCCGAGGCAGGCTTCGAGTACACCAGCATCGGGCGCAGGAAGGCGGTGCCGGCAAGCAAAGTCAGCGCCGCTACGGGCGCCGAATCTCTTCCGAGGCGCGCGGTGCCCGCGGAGGGGTCCGGCGGCGGTGGCTGACGCCACGACGCCCGGCCCGCTCCGAACGACGGGCGGCCGTGTGCGGCAGCTCTCGTCACCGCGTGGGCCGCGGATGAGTCGATGCCCGACGGGCCGGTTACAGACCGGCCCGTTTTCTTTTCGTGTGGCCGGAGATCCGAGGCGGATCTCCGGCCACACGCCCGTTGGTCGCCACGGTCGCGGCAAAGTAATTGCACGCCCCGCCGGCACGCGAATCGGCCTCTCGAAAGGAGTCGTCATGCGAGTGCTCGTCACCGGAGGAGCGGGGTTCATCGGGTCGCACGTGGTGGATCGGTTGGTGGAGCGCGGGGTGGAAGTGGTCGTCCTCGACAACCTGGACCCGCAGGTGCATGGGGAGGGGGCGAGCATGCCGCGTTATCTCGAGCGGCACCTACTCTCGGGCGCGATCGAGTTCCAACGGGGCGACGTACGGGACCCGGCCGCGGTCGAAGCGGCCCTCTCCGGCGTGGACTCGGTCGTGCACCTGGCCGCGGCCGTCGGTGTCGGCCAATCGATGTATCAGCCGCACTACTACACGTCGGTCAACGTGGATGGCCAGGGCGTCCTCATGGAGGCGATGGCCAGGGAGCCGGCCCGCTTCCGGCGCTTCATCGTCGCGAGCTCGATGTCGATCTACGGCGAGGGAGCGTACCGGTGTGCCGAGCACGGCATGCTTGCGCCGGGGCCCAGAGATGAACGGCGACTCGCGGCCGGCGAGTGGGAGCTCCTTTGCCCGACGTGCGGCTCCGCGCTCGAGCCGGCCCTCACCTCGGAAGACAAGCCCCTCCAGCACACCAGCGTCTACGCGATCACCAAGAAGGCCCAGGAAGAGCTCGGATTGTGCTTCGGCCGCGCCTACCGGATCCCGACCGTGGCGCTTCGTTTCTTCAACGTCTACGGCTCGCGCCAGGCGCTCAGCAATCCGTACACGGGTGTCGCGGCGATCTTCATGGGAAGGCTGAGGAGCGGGCGAGCGCCGCTCATCTTCGAAGACGGGCGACAGAGTCGCGACTTCATCCACGTCTCGGACGTGGCCGGCGCTGTGGTGCGCGCCCTCGAGGTCGAAGAGGTGGAGACCGGCGCCTACAACGTATGCACGGGCCGGCCGGTCGAGGTGCGCGGTGTGGCCCTGGCCCTCGCCCGGAGATTGGGTGTCGACATCGCGCCCGAGATCGTGGGCAGGTACAGGACGGGCGATATCCGCCACTGTGTGGGCGATCCATCCCGTGCCCGCGCCGTGCTCGGCTTCGAGGCTCGCACCTCTTTCGACGAGGGGCTCGACGAGTTGATCGCGTGGTCGACGGAAGAGAGAGTCCTTGATCGCGTCGACGCCAGCTTCGCGGAACTGGAGCGGCAGGGGCTCGTGCGGTAGAGCGTGGAGAGCGCCGATCCCCATCCGATCCGGCGCGTGGCAGGCGCACACGGAATGCGCCCGACCCTTTCGATCGGCTCCGCCTGCCCCTAGAGCGCTCTCGCGACGGCGCCGTCGGTCTCGACCAGCTCCTGGAAATAGGGGATCGTGCGCCGGAGCCCTTCCTCGAGGGAGATTCTGGGCTCCCAGCCGAGCACTCGCCTCGCGAGCGAGATGTCAGGCCGTCTCACCTTGGGGTCGTCCTGGGGGAGCGGCCGCTCCACGATCTCGCTCTCGCTTCCGGTCATGCGGATCACCATCTCTGCGAGCTCGCGGATCCGGAACTCGACC
>VSDC01000498.1:0-1925 GCA_047459275.1 Gemmatimonadota bacterium | reverse complement strand
CGCGTACTCTGCCGTATCCGAAAGCATCGAACCTCCGATCTCCAGGTTTCCCGATGTCCAGGGAAATTTACTACCCGTTTATGAAGAATACGATCGCGCCCTGGCGCGACGCCGTACGGCGGGGCAGAAACGCGCGCGCCGCAACGTGCGGAACCGTGGTCGACGGACCGAGCTGGCGACCCTGCCCGGCCGCGCTTGGCACGGCTCCTGCCCGCCCGGCGCCGGCACGGACTCGGTGGGGAACAGGGAGGTCGGGCGCGCCGAACCCGGGAGACAGAAGGGGCGAAGTGATGGCCGGTGGCGAAGACGACGTCGTGAGGCCGCCCGAGGCGCCGCCGATGATACGTCGGTTCCGGACCGACCCGTTCCAGCTCGTCGGGCTCGCCTTCATCGTCGGGATTCCGATCCTCGCCCTCGCCGGCGTCTTCGGGATGAGCCGGGCGGAGGTTGCAGCCCGCGACGGCGGTCTGGAACTGACCGTGCGCTACGTCGATCGCCTGCGCTTCGGCCAGACGTACAACCTGGAGATCCTGGTGACGAACGTGGGGAGGCAGGCGTTCGACACCCTGACGGTATCGATCGACCCGGCCTACCTCCACGGGTTCATCAACGCGACCTGGACCCCTTCCCCCACGCAAGCGCACAAGGTCGACCTCGCCGGACCTCGACCGGGCGAGGGGCGCCTCATCGTGATCGCACTGCGGGCCGATCGCTACGGCCGCCACACGGGCGCCGTCGCGGCGACGGCCGGCGGCGACACCGCGCGGGTCGTCCTCAGCACCCTCGTCTTCCCGTGAGGCCTCGATGGAGACGGTCGTTCGCGTCGCGGTCCTCTACCTCTTCCTCATGCTCGCGCTCCGGGTGATGGGGAAGCGGGAGTTCAGCGAGCTCACGCCCTTCGACCTGGTCACGCTGATCCTGATCCCCGACATCGTCCAGGAGGCGCTGATTCGCGAGGACTACTCGATGACGAACGCGCTCGTCGCGCTGTGCACCCTCTTCACGCTGGTCTTCGCGACGTCGCTCCTGTCGCACCTGAGCGAGAGGATGGAGAACGTGCTCGGCGGGGAGCCGACAGTGCTGGTTTACCGGGGCCGCTTCATCGAAGACCACATGAACCACCAGCGCATCACGCCGGACGAGATCTACTCCGAGCTGCGCAGAGTCGGGCTCGAGCGGATCGAGCAGGTCAAGTGGGTGATCCTCGAGCCGGACGGCCGCATCAGCGTCATCCCGGTCCGCCAGGAGGACGAGCTGGAGCAGTCGAGCGAACGCCACCGGTCCACGACGTGAGCGCGCCGCGCACGGATGCTGCGGGGAATGATTCCGGCAACGACCCGCGGTCAGGAAACGGATCATGAACGCACCCAGAACGGGACCGGAGCGTCTGGACGCCTCGCGGCTCTACCGGCCATGCCTCCCCGAGAGTCTGGGCTTCGACACGACGGAGGAGCTGGAGCCGATCTCCGGCGAGTTCGGCCAGCCCGATGCCATGGCCGCCCTCTCCTTCGGTCTCGCCATGACGGATTCGGGCTACAACATCTTCGTCGTCGGGGAGCCGGGGACGGGGCGGACGACGCTGGTCCGGCGCACCGTGGAGGCCCACGCGAAGTCGAGACCCACGCCGCCCGATCGTTGCTTTGTCGCCGACTTCCAGAACCCGCGCCGGGCCCGCGTTCTGGAGCTGGAAACCGGCCGCGCTCCGGAGTTCGCCAGGGATGTGAGCGAGCTGATCGCCGAGCTGCGCGACTCGATCCCCGACGCCCTCGCCTCGGATGCCGTGTCCAAGCGGCGCGCCGCGTTGCTCGAGGAGCCGCAGGAGAAGGCCAACGCGGAGCTCGACGGACTCAGACGGGAGTTCGAGCGCGATCCTTACGTGGCGCTCGTCGGCAGCCCGAACGCGATCATGGTCGTCCCGGCGCGGG
>VSDC01000052.1:0-9332 GCA_047459275.1 Gemmatimonadota bacterium | reverse complement strand
TCTTCCGCATCCGTGATCCGGGCGCGCACGAACCGGCCGGGCTCGAGCCCCGCGCTGCCGTGCAGATGGACCACGCCGTCCACGTCGTACGCCTGCCCCGCCGTCCGGCCGATCGCCACGCCGTCCTCGTCCGGCCCCTCGTCCACGAGGGCCTCTACCTCCCGGCCGACCCAGGCCTCGTTCTTCTCGAACGTGATCGCCCGCTGGACGTCGAGGAGGCGCTCCATCCGCTCGCGGCGGACCTCCGGGGGCACCTGGTCCGGCATCGTCGCCGCCGGCGTCCCCTCCTCGACCGAGTACTCGAACGCGCCCACCCGGTCGAAGCGCACCTCCTCGAGCAGCTCCAGGAGCGCCTCGAAGTCCTCCTCCGTCTCGCCGGGGAACCCCACGATCACCGTCGTCCGCAGCACCACGCCCGGGATCGCCTCACGCAGCCAGCGGACCCGCTCCAGGATCGTGGCCCGCCGCTCGGGGCGCCGCATCCGCTCCAGCACAGCGTCCGAGCCGTGCTGGATCGGCATGTCGAGGTAGGGCAGGATCCTCGGCTCGGACGCGATCAGCTCCACCAGCTCCGGCCTTATCCCCGACGGGTACATGTAGAACAGGCGGAACCACGGGATTCCGGTCGAGTCGAGGAGCGCCCGGAGCAGCTCCGGAAGCGCGCCGTAGCGGGAAACGCCGGGGAGCGTAGTGTCGCCCGGCAGCGGCGAACGGCCTGGTGCGCCTGCGACACCTGTCACGCCCGGAAGGCCTGCGACGCCCCCAGCGCCCGCGCCAAGCGCGCCGCCCACGGTACCCGGGAGAGCCGCGGTGCCCGCGAAGCCTCCGCCGGCACCCCTACCGTTCGCCCCCACCAACCGGCCGACGAAGAATCCGTTGTCGCCTCTCTCCGGCGCCTGCCCCCGCGCCCAGTCCCGGCCGTACCACGTCGTGTCCTGGCTGACGATGTTCAGCTCCACCACGCCGGACGCCTCCAGCTCCTGCGCCTCCCGGACCAGCACGTCGATCGGCGTCGACCGGTGCTTCCCGCGCATCAGGGGGATCGCGCAGAAGGCGCAGGAGTGGTCGCACCCTTCGCTGATCTTCAGGAACGACGTGTGCGGCGTCGCCGTCGAGAGCACGCGGAGCGGCCGCTCCATCGTCGGCACGAAGTCCGGCGGAGGCGTCGCCAAGAGCCCGCGTGCCCGCAGCTCCGGGATCAGCCGGTCCACCTCGGTCAGGCCCAGGAACAGGTCGACCTCCGGGATCTCCGCCGAGAGCTCGTCCTTGTACCGCTGGACCAGACACCCCATGGCGACGACGGCGCGCGTCCTCCCCTCCTCCTTCATCCGCACGGCCTCGAGGATGGCGTCGATCGACTCCTCCTTCGCCATCTCGATGAAGCCGCAGGTATTGACGATGACGACGTCGGCGTCGTCCCCGTCATCCGCGACCCGCGCGCCGGCACCGACCAGCCCGGCCAGGATCCGCTCGCTGTCCACCGTGTTCTTGTCGCAGCCGAGCGTGATCAGCCCCACGCGCAACCCCGCCGCGCCGGCGAGAGGTAGCGGTGCGGGCCGGTTCGAGAGAACCGGCAGCTCACGGCGAGCCGTCTTTTCGATCCGATTCATGCGTTTTGCGCGATAGATGGAACCGCGGGCCGCGGCAATATACCCGGCCCGCGGAACGGGTTCAACGCGACGACGAAGGCCCGGGACCAACGCCCCGGGCCCGGACTCGAGCCCTCCTCGGCCCGAGCGTCAACCGCGCTCGACGATGCGCGCCCCCTCGGGCGGCGTGAAGCGGAAGAGCGAATCCGGCGCGGCCACGTCCACCTCCAGCCGGTCCAGCTCGAAGTGGCGCTTCACCCCGTTCGACTCGACCAGCTCGAAGCGGCGCACCAGGTGGTCCTGGGCGTCGACCCACACCTTCAGCGACCGGAAGCCCGTGTCCACCCGCGGCGTGAGGAGCAGCACGTACGCGCGACGCCCGCGCACCGACTCCGTCCCCTCGAGGGAAGGCGTGAACCGCGTCAGGGGGTCGCCCAGGAACTGCGCCTGGAGGTCCGCGCCGCCGGCGCCGCCCGCGCCCACCGGCGCCCGCATCACCTGCTTCTCGTCGACGCTCGGGTAGTAGACCCAGATCCACTCCCCGTCGCTCACGATCACGTCGCCGGCCGGTTCGCTGAACCGCATCAGGAAGCGGTCGGGCCGGCGCTGGACCAGCGTGCCCCGGCTCGTCACGCGGCTCCGCAGCAGCGGATTCTCCGCGGTCTGCACGAACTCGGCGCGGAGCGACCGGACCTTCCCGTACGCCTCGGACGCCCGGAGCAGCACCGTTCGGGCGTCCGGCTCCTGCTCCGCCGACGGATTCTTCGACGTCGGTTGCTCCTCCACCGCCGGCCGTTCCTGCGCCGTCGGCGCAGGTGCGGCCGTGCCGCCGGCGACATCGGGCGTGCCGGTCCGCGATTCGGCCGCCGCCGGAACGGGTGCTGCCGCCGCCGGGGCGAGTGCTGCCTCCTCGCCGTCGGGCGACGGCGGCATGGGCGTGTCCGCGGGGACGCCCGCCGTCCGGCCCGCCGCTCCGGCCACGACCGCTCCGTCCGGACGCGCCGCCTCTTCCACGGCGCTCGCCGCCCCGCCTCCCATCCCGTCCACCACCGCGTTCCTCACCCCGAGGGCGACCGCGCCCCCGAAGACCACCGTGACCGCTCCTAGCAGGATCCGCCGCATAGTCGTTCGCAAAAGAAAAAGGTTCCGGTTCCGTCTCCTACACGGACCCCGAAACCTGCGTTCCGGTCACATGGCCCCGGGCGCCTTCGCCGCCGCCCACCCGAGGGGCCACCCGCCGCGCCAGCGGCGCCGCGCCCGCCGCCAACGGCGGCCCCCCCCCCCGCGCGGTGAGGTCGCACGGCGCGCCTCACCGCGCCTCCTCACTCCTCCCCGCAGATCCGATCCAGCGCGTCCAGCCCCACCAGCACCTCCCGCGGCTTCGAGCCGTCCGGCGGACCCAGGATCCCCGCGTTGTGGAGCTGGTCGATGATCCGCGCCGCCCGGCCGTACCCGATCCGGAGCCGCCGCTGCAGCAGCGACGTCGAACCCTGCTGGAACTGGATGCAGACCTCCGCCGCCTGCCGGAAGAGCGGGTCCCGCTCCTCCTCGTACGCTTCCACCGCCTCTTCCGCCGCCTCGGCTTCGTGCGCGCGCACGACCTCGAGGATGTCCTCCTCCAGCTCCGGCCGCTGCTGGGCGCGCTCCCGGTACCACTGCATCAGCCGCTCGGTGTCCTCCGTCGCCAGGAACGCCCCCTGGATCCGCACCGGGTCCGACGTCCCCGGAGGGAGGAACAGCATGTCCCCGTTGCCGAGGAGCGCGTCCGCGCCGTTCTGGTCCAGGATCGTCCGCGAGTCCACCTTCGAGCTCACGCGGAACGCGATCCGGCACGGGAAGTTCGCCTTGATCAGCCCCGTGATCACGTTCACGCTCGGCCGCTGCGTCGCCACGATCAGGTGGATCCCGATGGCACGGGCCTTCTGCGCGAGCTGCGCCAGCGGCCGCTCGATCTCCGCCTGGACCGCCATCATGAGGTCCGCCAGCTCGTCGACCACGACGACGATGTACGGGAGCGGCCCGTCCCGGTACACCCACCGGTCCGGATCCCCCTCCTCGCCCTCGGGGTTCGGGAGCCGCAGCGGCTTCCCCTCGATGACCCGGCGGTTGAACTCGGGCAGCGAGCGCACGCCGTTCTCCGAGAGGAGCGCGTAGCGTCGCTCCATCTCGAGGACGGCCCACTTCAGCACGATCGCCGCATCGCTCGGGTCCGTCACGACCGGGTGCCGGAGGTGCGGCAGGTCCCCGTACATGCTCAGCTCGACCATCTTCGGGTCGATCATGAGCAGCCGGAGCGTTTGGGGCGAATGCTTGTAGATCAGGCTCGTGATGATCGTGTTGATGCAGACCGACTTCCCCGAGCCCGTCGCGCCCGCGATCAGCAGGTGCGGCATCCGCGCCAGGTCCGCCACGTACGGCTTCCCGGTCAGGTCCTTCCCGAGCGCGAGCGGAAGCGGGCCCCGGGCCCGCTGGAACGCCTGCGACTCGAGGATCTCCCGCAGGTAGACCACCTCGGGCGTCGGGTTCGGCACCTCGACCCCGACGGCGCCTTTCCCCGGGATCGGGGCGACGATCCGCACGCTCGGCGCCTTGAGCGCCAGCGCCAGGTCCGCGTCCAGCGCGGCGACGCGGTTCACCTTGATCCCCGGCGCCGGCACGAACTCGAACTGGGTCACCACCGGCCCCGTCGTCCGTCCGACGACCTGACCCTCGACCTTGAACGTCCTGAGCGTCTCGAGCATCACCGTGCCCAGGCGGTCGAGCTCCTTCTCGCTCAGCGACTGATCCCGAGGGGGCGGCTCGGTGAGGAGCGAGAGGGGCGGCAGGTCGGGCGAATCCGGGTCGCCGGGGTCCTCCAGCACGGGCTCCGGCTCCTTGCGCCTCGCCAGCTTCCCACGCAGCCCCCGCTTTCCTCCGTTCGACTCCTCCCGGACCGGCTCGGGCTCGGCCGCCGGCGACGGGTCGGGTGCCGCAGACCATTGCGGAGCCACGCCCGCGCCAAAACTCGGGGCCGCGCCGCCCCGCCCGATGGCCTGCCCGGGATCTCTCGGCCGCAACGCCGTCGCCGCGCGACGGGCGCCTCCCGCAAGGGCGCGCGCCGGGTTCCACCCGACCGTCGCGATGGGGAGCGCGAACGCCACGAAGAAGACGACGAGGCACGCGCCGACCACGCCGAGCAGCGCGACCAGCGGCAACCCGAGCACCTGCCCGAGCCACCCCGCCGCCCGGTTCGGCACGAGCGCCGGGCCCGCCGCCGGCGAGAGCACCGCGGCCGCCGTCGGCAGCAAGACCGCCAGGCCGAGGAGCAGCGCCGAGATGCGGAGCGCCCTGGCCCGTTCGATCCAGCCGAAGCTCGCCAGCCCGCCGATCAGCGGGAAGAGCGGGAGCAGCGGCGTCCCCGCGCCGAGGAGCCGGTAGCCGTAGCGCGCCACGTACGCGCCCGCCACGCCCATGATGTTGTCGGCTGGGAAGGACCGCGACCAGATGGCCCCGAGTACGCCGGGCGGGACGAGGCTCAGTGCGAGAATGATCGTGAGAGCCAGGAGCGCCAGTCCCAGCAGCTCCCGCTTCTGCTTCTCGGACATGTCGGCGACTCCGCTACGATATGATCTGCCGGTCGCGGAGCTCCGGGACGACCGCGTGCACGTCGGTCCGCGTGCAGTACTCCAGGTCCGCCTCCAGCCCGGCATCGATGAGCTGCCGTCCGGCGGCCGTCCGCGCGAAGGCTCCGGCAAGGTCGGCGCCGTACGCCGCGAACAGGTCGACCGCCGCCTGTGCGGCGTCGTTCAGCTCGAGCGCGCCGTTGGTCCGCTCGGAGACCCGGCGGACCAGTGCGCCGGCGCAGACCGCGTCCTCCAACGCGAACCGTCGCTCGCGCCCCGAGCAGACGATGGACGCAGGCCCGCCGTCATGGACCAACTCCTCGGCGACGGCGCCCAGGTTGAGGTACGACGCGATCAGCACCCGGCGCGCCGTCGCGCTCGCCAGGATCGCGACCGTGCCGTTCGTCGTCGTGAGCACGATCTGCTTCCCCGCAATGCGCTCCCGGGTGAACTCCAGGGGCGAGTTCCCCAGGTCGAACCCATCGATCCGCAGGGATCGCCTCTCGCCCGCGAGGAGCACCCCCTCCCGACCCAGCGCCTCCGCGAGCCGCACTGCCTCGTCGACCGTCGACACAGGCGAAACCGCTCGCGCGCCGTTCGCCAGCGCCTCGACGATCGTGCTCGTGGCGCGCAGTACGTCCAGCACCACCACGACCCGGTCGCCCAGGTCGATGCCGGCCAGCTCCGCCGGCGTGAACGCGACTTCGATCTTCACGACACCGCCGCCGCCCGCTCCGCCATCCACCGATCGAGGAACTTCGTGTCGATGTTCCCCGCAATGAAATCCGGATCCTCCAGTAGCTCGATCAGGAACGGGATCGTCGTGTGGACGCCCTCGATGATGAACGACTCGAGCGCCAGCTTCATCCGCGTGATCGCTTCCTGCCTCGTGTTGGCGTGCACGATCAGCTTGGCCAGGAGCGAATCGTAGTGCGCCGGGACGTGGTACCCCGCGTACACGTGCGAGTCCAGCCGCACGCCCGGCCCGCCCGGCGGATGGAAGATCTCGATCTTTCCGGGGCTCGGCGCGAAGTTGCGCGACGGGTCCTCGGCGTTGATCCGGCACTCGATCGCGTGCCCGCGCAGCTCGACCGGGCCCTCGGGCACCGACATCGGCTCGCCGGCGGCCACCCGGATCTGCTCCTTGATCAGGTCGATCCCGGTCACCATCTCCGTGACCGGATGCTCCACTTGGATCCGGGTGTTCATCTCCATGAAGTAGAAGTTGCCGTCCTCGTCGACCAGGAACTCGATCGTCCCCGCCGACCGGTACCCGATCGCCTGGGCGCCCCGCACCGCCGCCTCGCCCATCCGCTCCCGCAGCTCCGGCGTCATCACCGGCGAGGGGGCTTCTTCGATCAGTTTCTGGTGGCGGCGCTGGATCGAGCACTCCCGCTCGCCGAGATGGACCACCCGCCCGAACGAGTCGCCCAGGAGCTGGATCTCGATGTGCCGCGGCCGGACCAGGTACTTCTCCAGGGAGACCGACGGGTCGCCGAATGCCGCCTCCGCCTCCCGCTGCGCGTTCAGGAACTGCTTGGCGAACGTCTCTCGGTCGGGCGCCACGCGCATCCCCTTCCCGCCGCCGCCCGCCGCAGCCTTGATCAGCACCGGGAACCCGATCTCTTCCGCGATCCTGGCCGCCTCGTCCACATCCGAGATCGTGCCATCGCTCCCGGGGACCGTCGGCACGCCCTGCTCCGCCATCGTCCGGCGCGCCACCGCCTTGTCCCCCATGAGCCGGATCTGGTCCGCGGTCGGCCCGATGAAGACGATGTTCGAGTGCTCGCAGATCTCGGCGAATTCCGCGTTCTCCGCCAGGAAGCCGTACCCGGGATGGATCGCATCCGCTCCCGTGATCTCTGCGGCCGCGATGATGCGCGGAATGTTCAGGTAGCTGTCCCGCGCCGGAGGCGGACCAATGCAAACGTCCTCGTCCGCGAAGCGCACGTGCAGGCTGTCCCGGTCCGCCTCACTGTAGACCGCGACGGTCCGGATCCCCAGCTCCCGACAAGCGCGAATGATCCGCAGCGCGATCTCGCCGCGGTTCGCGATCAGTACTTTCCGAAACATGTATCCCCGCCGTCCACCCTACGTCGCGATCGGCTCGATCCGGAACAGCACCTGTCCGTACTCGACCGGCTCCGCGTTCGCCACCAGGATCTCACGCACCACCCCGTCGACCTCCGACTCCAGCTCGTTCATGAGCTTCATGGCCTCGAGGATGCACAGCGTCTGGCCCTTGGTGACCCGGCTCCCGACCTCGACGTACGGCGGCGCCTCTGGCGCGGGCGCCCGGTAGAACGTGCCCACCATGGGCGACTTCACCTCGATGAGATTCGTCGGGGCCGGAGCCGCCTCCTCGGGCGCCGCCTCCGCCGCGGGCGCCGCCGCGGCGGGCGCCACCCCCGTCGGCTGCGCGGGCGCCGGCGTGGCCGGCGCAGCGCTCACAGTGGGCGCCTGCGGAGCGACCGTCACCACGGGCGCCGCCTGAGCCGCCGGCGTCTTCGCGATACGGATCCGCGTGCCCGCCCGGTGAATCTCAAGAGAATCGATCCCGCTCTCGTCGACCGCCGCGATCAGGCCGCGAACGTACTCGAGATCGATGAGCGCGCCTCCCGACACCGTCGCCTCGACGCCCGCGGGCCCGTTCCGGTTCCCGCCGGACGCCTTCGCGGCATTCTCGCTGCTCCGGCCCGATCGCTTGCCTCCCATGCCTGGCATTTCGATCCCTCCTCGATTCCCGAACCTCACACGCGCTCCCTCAACCGCGCAACCAGCCCGCGCAATCCCAGGAGATAGCTCTCCGCGCCGAACCCGCACACCACGCCGACCGCGCGGTGCGCCAGGAGCGACCGGCGCCGAAACGCCTCTCGCGCATGGATGTTCGAGAGATGTACCTCGATGAACGGAAGCCCGACGCCCACGAGCGCGTCCAGCAACGCTATGCTCGTGTGCGTGTAGGCCCCCGCATTGACCACAAAACCGGCGACCCGGTCGCCGAGCTCCTGGACCCGGTCGACCAGCTCGCCCTCCCCGTTCGCCTGGTGGCATTCGACCTCGACGCCCAACTCGACACCCAGAGCCACCAGACGCCTGTCGATCTCCTCGAGCGTGACCCGGCCGTACACCTCCGGCTCTCGCCGACCCAGGAGATTCAGGTTGGGGCCGTGAAGGACGCCGATCCTCAACGCTTCAGATTCTGAAGCCACGCCCGGAACATCTCCAGGTCTTCGTCGTCGTCGCTCGCCGCCGCGTCGCCGGCCGATCCCGAAGACGGCGCATCGCCCGGCGGCGTCACGCCCGGCGCGGCCGATGGGGGCTCCGTCCCGCCCACCTCGGCCTGCGCCCCGGCCGACGCGCTCGGCGGCGCCTCGGCCGTGCTGGCCGTCGCTTCGAACGACGCGGATGCGTTCGGCGGCGAGTCGAAGAGCATGTCGTACTCGTCGGGCTCGTGCGGCGCCGACGCCTCGACCACCGCGCTCTCGTCCAGGACCAGGACGCCGGCGCTCCGGAACTCGAGGAGCTCGTGCAGATACTCGCCGATCGTCCGCTGGGCCAACCCGGCGCCGGCCGGCTGCGTCTCGATCCCGACGCCGGCCGACTGCAGTTCCGCCCCGGCCGCGTCCTGCACGGCTCCACCGACGGGCGCCGGCTCCGCGACACCGGCCTCCGCCTGCGCCACCGGCTCGGCGGCGGCCTCAAACCCGGGAAGCCCTTCGCCGAAAGCGGACGCACCAGGGTGGCCCAACCCGGGTTGCGCGCCTGAGACCTCCGCCTCCACGCCAGCCCCCGACGCCGGCTCCTCCACCGTGAGCCACGCGCCCTCGAGGGACGCGCCACCGACCTCCTCCTCGTCCTCGACCGGCTGTCCGCGGCTCGCCGCCAGGCCTTCCACCTCGCGCAGCTTCGCCTCCAGCCGCGCATCGCCCGGACGCCCGCGGAGCAGCTCGCGGTACACCTCCGCGGCCCGGTCGTGCAGCCCCTGGCGCGCGTAGAGGTCCGCCATGGTCTCCGTCACGACCGGCCGGTCCAGATCGACGTCGTCGCCTTCGCCGACCTCGTCCGGGGACGAGGGCCCCAGATCCAGCAGGGCCGCGTCCAGGTCCGGCCCGACCACCTCGAGGTCGGCTCCGCCCTC
>VSDC01000497.1:0-1926 GCA_047459275.1 Gemmatimonadota bacterium | reverse complement strand
CCTACATCTACTGTCACCGGGATCGGCGGGCGGTCCAGCACCTGTTCCGGGTGGTGACGAGCCTGGATTCGATGATCCTGGGCGAGGCGCAGATCCAGGGACAGGTGCGCGCCGCGTACCAGGACGCCGCCGCCCTGGAGGCGGAGCCGAGGGTCGTCGGGCCGGTCCTCTCGCGGCTGTTCCAGGACGCGCTGGCGGTGGGGGGCCGGGTCCGGAGCGAGACGACGCTCGGCGCGGGTGCGGCTTCGGTGCCGGCGGCCTCGGTCGAGCTCGCCAAGAAGATCTTCGGTCCGCTCCGCGGCCGGCGCGCGCTCGTGCTGGGCGCGGGGGAGATGAGCGAGCTCGCCCTCGAATGCCTCACGGCGGAAGGGGTCCGGAGCGTCGTCGTGGCGAACCGCACGGAGGCGCGTGCCCAGGAATTGGCCACCCGCTTCGGCGGGACCGCGGCCCGCTTCGATGCGCTGGGCACGGCGCTCTCTGAAGCGGACATCGTGGTCACGGCCACGGCGGCGCCGCACCCCGTGATCACGCGCGCGCTTTTCGACCGCGTGCTCCCTCGCGGGCCGAAGCGGCCGCTCCTCATCGTCGACATCGCGATCCCGAGGGACGTCGAACCCGCGGTCGGGGAGGTGGACAACGTCTTCCTCTACGACATCGACGACCTCCGGCAGATCGTGGACGACAACCTGGAGCGGCGGCGAGCGGAGATCCCGGTCGCGGAACGCATCGTCGACGAAGCCCTCGACGCGTTCTGGAGCTGGTACGTATCACGGGACGTGGTGCCCGTGATCCGCGAGCTGCGCGAAGCCGCCGAGGCGCTGCGGCGCCGCGAGGTCGAGAAGGCGTTGCGGAGGTTGAGTCACCTGGGGCCGGACGACCAGGCCATGGTCGATCGGCTCACACGGCAGATCCTGAACAAGATCCTGCACCGGCCGACGGTGAGGCTGCGCGAGGCGGCGAGTCGGGGAAACGGCGAGGCTGTCGTCCATGCCGCGCGTTACCTCTTCGAGCTGGACACCGTGCGGGGCGAATCGGAACGGGAGGGGGAAGAATGAGCCGGAGGAGAGTGCTGGTCACGGGCGGCGCCGGCTTCATCGGGAGCCACGTGGCCGACGCGTACCTCGCGCGCGGCGACGAGGTATGGATCGTGGACGACCTGTCCTCGGGGAAGCGGGAGAACGTGCCCGCGGAGGCGAAGTTCATCCAGATGGACATAAGCGACCCGGCCCTCGAGGACGTGTTCCGTGACGCCGGCGGATTCGACATCGTCAACCATCACGCGGCGCAGATGGACGTGCGCCGGTCGGTTGCCGACCCGCGTTTCGACGCGCGCATTAACATCGACGGCTTGTTGAACGTGCTCGAGCTGGCGCGCCGGTTCGAGACGCGGCGGGTCCTGTTCGTGTCGTCGGGCGGCGTGGTCTATGGGGAGCCGGAGGTGATGCCGACGCCGGAATCGGCGCCGAAGCTTCCGCTCTCGCCCTACGGCGTGACCAAGCTGGCGGCCGAGTTCTACCTGCACTACTACCGGCGCGTGCACGGGCTCGAGTCCGTGGCGTTGCGGTACTCGAACGTATACGGACCGCGGCAGGACCCGCACGGCGAGGCGGGCGTGGTCGCGATCTTCTCGACTCGCCTGATCAACGGCGAGGCGCTCACGATCTACGGGGACGGCGAACAGACGCGGGACTACGTCTACGTCGGCGACGTCGTGGCGGCGAACATGCTCCTCTCCGACGCGCCGCTCGGCGACGGCGCGGGGCTGGACGCGTATTCGTTCAACGTCGGTACCGGGATCGAGACGTCGGTCAACCAGCTCGCGCGGGCGATGATGGCCGCGGCGGGAAGGGAGGTCGAGATCCGGTACGCGCCGGCGCGCCCGGGCGAGCTGCTCCGCTCGTGCCTGGACGCCTCGCGGCTGCGGGC
>VSDC01000496.1:0-1927 GCA_047459275.1 Gemmatimonadota bacterium | reverse complement strand
ACCGGGCCCGCGTCGGCGAATGGGTGCTCGCCATCGGCAACCCCGGCTTCGGCGATGCCAGCACCCTCGACTTCACCGTCACGAGCGGGATCATCAGCGCGAAGGGAAGGCCGCTCCAGATCATCGGCTCGGAGCTGAACGCCCACGGCGACCCGGCGGCCAGTTACGCGATCGAGGACTTCATCCAGACGGACGCGGTCATCAACCCAGGGAATTCGGGTGGGCCGCTCGTGAACTTGCGGGGCGAGGTCATCGGGATCAACACTGCCATCGCGAGCGGGACCGGATTCTATCAGGGGTACGGTTTCGCGATCCCGTCGAACCTCGCCCGGAGGGTCATGACGGACCTCATCGCGCACGGCCACGTGCGCCGCGCCCTCCTGGGGATCAACATCGTCAACGTCACGGCCGAGGACGCCGAGGTCTTCGGGCTTCCGGAGATCGCCGGGGTCCTCGTCGAGGACTTCTCCGGCGAGAACTCTCCCGCCCGCCTGGCGGGGATCCAGCGCGGCGACGTCATCGTCGAGGTGGACGGACAGAAGGTCGAGCGGGTCGGTCAGCTCCAGCGGCTCATCGCCCAGCACCAGCCGGGCGAGACCGTGGACGTCCGGGTGATCCGCTATGGGAAGCCGAATCGTTTCCGGGTCCGGCTCATGCAGGCGGAGATCCCGCGCGAGCGGCCTCGCGCCGATCACCGCAACCGCGTCGATCCGCCCGAGCAGCTCGGCCTCGAGATCTCCGAGCTGACCCCCGCGCTCGCCCGCGAGCTCGGCTACGCCAACCCCGGCGGAGCGGTCATCACGGGCGTGCTCCCCACGAGTCCGGCGGCGCTCATGGACATCGGCGGCCATCGCATCATCGAGATCAACCGCCGCACCGTCGACTCGGCTCGTGAGGCGCAGTCCATGCTCCGGGGGCTGCGTTCCGGCGACGTCGTCTCGCTCCTCCTGCTCCGGCCCGATGGGCGCACCCGCTTCGCAAACATCCGGGTTCCCTGACCCGCTCCGACACCGGCGCGCGGCCCCCGATGCCGCGCGCCCCGGACGCGCCCGCGGCCATGAGTCTCGTCCAATTCCCCGGACGCCGGCCCCGACCCGTGACGATCCCGCTTCTCGTTGTGCGATCGGTTGATCTGAGGCTGGCGCTCCGTTAGATTTTTCGTCCAAGAACCGCGAAAGTGGCGGAACTGGTAGACGCGCCAGACTTAGGATCTGGTGGGCCCGTCCCGTGGGGGTTCGAGTCCCCCCTTTCGCATCACTTTTGGACCCGATTTCGAGCGGAATGGCATCCAATACATCCGAGCTCAAGGTTGCCGTCGCCGAGCCGCGGAGCTGGGCGCGACGGCTGACGATTACCGTTCCCGGCGAGCGTGTGCAGCGGGAGCGCCAGGAAGTGGCGCGTCAGTTCGCCAAGCGTGTCCGTCTCCCCGGCTTCCGCCAGGGGAAGGTCCCGACCGCCATTGTCGAGCGTCAGTTCGGCGCCGCGATCGAACAGGAGGCGGTGGAACGGGTAGTCCGGGAAGCGTACCGGGAGGCGCTCGAGCGCGAGCAGTTCCAGCCGATCACGCAAGGTGAGGTCGAGAACATCGAATACTCGCCGGGTTCAGACCTGACCTTCGACGTCGAGTTCGAGATCCGGCCCGTCATCGAGCTGAACCGGCTGGGTGGCTTCGAGATCCGGCGCGAGCGACCGGAGGTCACGGAGGAGGAAGTCGATCGACTGATCGAGCGGGTGCGTCAGCAGCAGGCGGTCTGGCGCCCGGTCGAGGGCGAGTCGCCCGTCGACGGTGACGCGGTCGCCGTGGAGATAACTCCGCTGGGCGAGGGCTCGGAGGGAGCCAAGCCGCGGCAGTCCCACATCGTCCTTGGCGCCGGCGAGGCGGTGCCGGCGGTCGAGGCGGCGATCCGCACGCTGAAGCCCGGCGAGG
>VSDC01000495.1:0-1929 GCA_047459275.1 Gemmatimonadota bacterium | reverse complement strand
CCCCCGCCGTCACGGTCGAGGCCGACCCCGAGCTCGACCCCGACTGGACGACCGAGGTGGTGGCGTTCCGCATCGTGCAGGAGGCCATCGGCAACGTCGTGCGCCACGCCGACGCCTCGACCATCAAGGTCACGCTGTCGGCCCCGCACGGGGCGCTGGAGATCGAGGTGACCGACGACGGCGCCGGCTTCGACACGGCGGCGGATGGGGAAGGCGGCCCGGGTGAGGGGGGGGGAGGGGGGAGATCGGGAGCGGGGCGACGCGTGATCCCGTTCGACCGGGGGTGGCGGGGGACGGCACGGGCGGCGGGAGCGTTGCGAAGGGGCCGGTACGGGCGTGGGGTGCTGCTCACGCCTTCGTTCTCGTCGGCGCTGGTCTTCGCGTTGGGCGGCGTGCGGGAGCGGCGCGGCACGGCGACCGATGGCCGGCGGGTGCTGCTCACGGACCCGATCGAGCCCGAGGCGCTGGAGGGGTTGCATCGCGCGGCATCGTACGTGGCGCTGGTGACCGGCGTGGCGCCCGCGCGGCCTCCGGTGCCGCATCTGGAGGTGCCCCAGGAGCTTCGTGAGAGGTGGCGCGAGGTCGCGGGGCTGGCGGATGGTCCCGTCGTCGGCATATTTCCGGGAGGCAACGCATCGTCGCGGCGATGGGACCCGGAGCGGTTCGCCGCCGTCGCGAGGCGGCTGGCCGGGGAAGGGGCGCAGGTCGTCGTCTTCGGCGGGCCGTCGGAGCGGGATCTGGCGGCGGAGGTTGCGGGCGACGCCGCCCTGAACGTCGCGGGGCGGACGGACCTGCCGCTCCTCGCGGCGGGGCTCGCGGCGTGCGATCTCCTGATCACGAACGACACGGGTCCGATGCACCTGGCCGCCGCGGTCGGCACGGCGACGATCTCCCTGTGGGGCGCGGGTGATCCGGCCGAGACGAGGCCGCTCGGGAGTGGTCACGTCCTGCTGCGGAGGCCCGATCTGCCCTGCGTGCCGTGTGTACGGAACGAGTGCCCGCGGCGGGGTCGAGGGTATGTATTGCCCGAGGCGGAGCGGGAGTGCCTCCGCCTGATCGAGGTGTCGGACGTCGTCGCGGCGATCGAATCGAGGGGTGCGCGCGAGGAGAAGGAGGGAGGCGATGGCTAAGGGAGCGGTCCCGAGCGACAAGAAGTGGTTGGTCGGAGTGGACCTCGGCGGAACGAACATCGTCGTCGGCGTGCTCCCCATCGAAGGCGGGGAGGTGCTGGCGCTCCGTACGCTGCCGACGGAGGCGCACAAAGGGGCGAAGTTCGTGGTCGACCGGATCGTGGCCATGATCGAGGAGTCGATCGCGGAAGTGCTGTCGGCGCACGGGGGCACGCGGGAGGACTTCGCGGGGGTGGGGATCGGGTCTCCCGGGCCTCTGGACCGGAAGACCGGGACGGTGATCAACACGCCCAACCTGGGGTGGCGCAACTTTCCGCTCCGGGACTTGATCTCGAACGCCGTGGGGCTTCCGGCCACGCTGGACAACGACGCGAACTGTGCCACGTACGGTGAATGGTGGCTGGGCGCCGGCCGGGGCGTGAACACGCTGGTCGGTCTCACGCTGGGAACGGGGATCGGCGGAGGGATCGTGCTGAACGGCGAGATCTTCCACGGGGTGAGCGATGCGGCTGGCGAGATCGGCCACATGACGATCGATTCGACGGGCCGGAAGTGCAAGTGCGGCAACTACGGGTGCCTGGAGGCGTACGCATCCGGCCCCGCGATCGCGTTGCGAGCGATCGAGGGGATCGAGGCGGGTGCGGAGAGCATGCTCCCGGACCTGGTGGGAGGCCGGCTCGAGGACATCACGGCCGCGACGGTCTACGAGGCGGTCGTCCTCGGCGACCCGTACGCCAACGAGGTGATGAAGGAGACGGCGAAGTTCCTGGGCGCCGGGATCGCGAACATCATCAACATC
>VSDC01000494.1:0-1932 GCA_047459275.1 Gemmatimonadota bacterium | reverse complement strand
TCGAGGTTGAAGAGCCGCCCGAGGTCGCGACCGAGGTCGAAGCGCTCGCCGACCAGGTCGCCGCCCGAGAGACTGGCCGTGCGGCTCTGGCTCCAGACGAGGTAGAGCGTGGAGCCGGGGCGGTACTCCCAGCGGAGCACGGCGTTGCCGCGCATCTCCCTGAAGTTGAAGTCGGGGTTGGCGAACTCCAGCTCTCCGACGCCGTCGCCGTCGAGGTCGGCACGGTAGGTGCCGGCGGCCGCATCGTACGTCACGTCCAGCGGCTCGAACCGGTCGGCGAACCTCTCGGCCCGCGGCCTCACGACGCGACGGAAGTCGCTGTACTCGCCCCCGCTGATGAACGGCTGGGTGTAGAGCTCGAACGAGAGCGTCGGGCTGAGCGTCAGATTCAGGCGCGTGGTCAGGCTGACCGTGGTCTGGTCGAGGTCGCCCACCAGGTAATGCCGTTCGCCATCGACCACCGGCTGCCCCACGTACTGCCAGCTCGGGCGGTTGCGCGCGACCCTCGGCTCGAGGGAGAGGTTCAGCGACGGCGACGGACGCACCGTGAGACGGAACCATGCCGTGCCATCGTCGCCGTCGCCGTCGAACTCCGTCCCGCCCCAGTAGCCGAGGCCCCACGAGACCGGCTTGCGGCTGTCGCCGTAGAGCCAGAATTCGTAGCGCACCGACGCCGGCCGGACGACGGCGGGCCCCCCGCGCAGCGCGACGGGGCTCAGCATGTGCGGACGCAGGCCGACCCACCAACCTCCCTCCCAGAAGTTCGTGAACTGGGCGTTCGTCCAGTGGCCGACCTGCGACCAGTAGCGCTCGCCCCCCCGTGGTCCACCCGATCGAGGGATTGATCCCGATGGTGAAGTTGCGGAAGATCCCGACCGGGTCGAACTGGTGGTAGCGCAGGTTGGCGAAGAAGAGGGCGATGTCCGCCTCGGTCTGGAAGCCGAGGTCGTTGACCTCGAAGCCCGGCGTACGCACGTGACCGCCGAACCCGCCGCGGACGTTCCCGCCGATCTTCCATAGCCCGAAGTTGGCGACGGCACCCGTGAGCGACGTGCGCGTCGGGTCGAGCTCCACGTGCTCCGCATCGGGCCGGTGGAAGTAGCGCGCCGGCGAGCGCTGGAGACGCTCGATCGCCGTCTCGTCGCCGCGCACGTGGCTCGCCGCGACGTAGCCGCTCGCCTCCCACGTGCCCGCCGCGAAGCGGTGCCGGCCGCGCACGCCCGCGGCGTACGCCGACGTGGGGAGGAAGTCGAATTCATCGCCATCCAGCCGGCGGTGCGTCGCGGTGAACAGCATGCCGACGGTGCTCTCGCCGCGACGGAAATCACGCGCGAGGCTGCCGACCATGTAGTTGGTCAGCGGCTCGACGGGCGCCTCCACGACCGAGCCGTCCGCCTGCGCCACGCGCGCCCGCTCCTCCGCCGTCACGGCGTTCAGCCATCCGATCGTCCAACCGCTCGAGGACTTCCCGGACAGCTTCACCGCGCCCAGGATCGTGGTCACGTCCGGCCGGTCCACGTACCCGCCGCCGATCGAGCGCTGCGGCGCCCGTCCGATCCGCCGGGAGTAGAACAGCCCCTCGCCCGACCCGTCGTCCACGCCGACCTTGAACTCGAAGAAGTTCGAGCCCTCCGTGAAGAACGGGCGCTTTTCCGGGTAGAAGGTCTCGTACGCCGTGAGGTTCACGACGGACGCGTCGGCCTCCACCTGCCCGAAATCGGGATTGATCGTGGCCGAGAGCGTCAGGTTCGACGTGATGCCGTAGCGCAGGTCGACGCCGACGTTGCCCAGCGGGTCGTTCGCCTCGTAGAACGGGTTCCCGGCATCCCCCGGCGCGCGGGTGAGCCCGGCCACGGCGTACGGCATCACTTCGAGGCGGCGCGCGGCGCCGAGCCCGGCCAGGCCGTACAGCTCGCCCGCGTGGGAGACGAA
>VSDC01000051.1:0-9396 GCA_047459275.1 Gemmatimonadota bacterium | reverse complement strand
TCCACGACGGGGGCGCCTTCGTCCTGCCGCAGACGCAGGAGGAGCTGGCGCGCGGACTGGCGACGACGCGAGAGGGCGTCGCCCGGGCGCTCGCGCGGCTCCGGAAGGAGGGGATCATCGAGCAAGAGGGCGCGCGCATCCGGATCCTGGATGCCGCCGCGCTGGACGCGGCTGCCCGGGGGGCCGGGTCGGGTCATGGCGCGTCGGCCCGCGGCGCCGGGTCTGGCCACGGCGCCAGGTCGGACGCGCGCAGCCGAAAGGAGTAGCATGGACACGTTCGTGCGCGGGTTCATCCGCGCGAGCCTGGCGTGGTTCGGCGCGGGCGTGCTGATGGGGCTCGGGATGGCGGTCCAGCCGTCGCTGATCGTCATCCGCCCGGCTCACGTGCACGCGAACCTGCTCGGTTTCGTCAGCATGATGATCTTCGGGGTCGCGTACCACGTGATCCCGCGTTTCACGGGCGCGCCGCTGCACAGCCGTCGCCTGGCGCTGGCCCACGTCTGGGTCGCCAACGCAGGCCTCGCCCTGCTCGTGGGCGGCTGGATCGTGCGAGGCTTCGGCGGCGGCGCGGGGACGCCGCTCATCCACGTCGGAGCGGCCGCGAGCGCGGCATCGGCCGCGCTCTTCATCTACAACGTGTGGCGGACGCTGGACGCGGCGCCGCGTTTTCCGGGCTCGGCCGGGTCCGGGCGCTCGCCGATCCGCACCGCCGCGACCGGGGGTAGACCATGAAACCGGAAGAGAGGATTCCGGCGACGATGACGGTGAACGAGGCGATCCGCCTCTACCCGCAGACCGTCGCCGTATTCAATGCGTTCAACATCGATTCCTGCTGCGGCGGCGCGGCGACGATCGAGGAGGCGGCGCGCCGCGACGGCGCCGATCCCGACGCGCTGCTGGCCGCGCTGCGTGCCGTGCTGGAGGAGGTGGCGTCGTGAAGGTGTTGCCGGAAGGCCCGAGCGCGCCGGCCGGCGCGCGCCCCGCGACCGCGATCCTGCACGATGACCCGAACGTGCGCGTCGTCGCATTCCACGTCGCGCCGGGGCAGGAGATCCCGCCACACAAGAACCGCTCGACCGTCATGGTCCACGTGGTCCGTGGGCGCGGACGGTTCCGGGGCGAGGACGGGGAGGCGGTGCTGGAGGCAGGGCGCTCGGCGGTGTACGCGCCGGGCGAGCTCCACGCGATCGCGGCCGACGGCGAACCGCTGTCGTTCCTGGCCATCATCGCGCCGAGGCCGTCATGAGCGAGCGCGTGCACACCGGGCGCCCGACGGTCGAAGCGCCCGCCGATGGGATTCCGGCGGGAGCGTTCCGGGTCACGGAGCGCGCCCGCTGGAGCGACGTGGACGCAGCGGGGATCGTCTGCTACGGCGCGTATCTCCGCTTCTTCGAGCTGGCCGAGACCGAGCTGTTCCGGGCGGCGGGGATCCCGACGCCGGTGCTCGCCGACCGCCACGGCCTCTGGCTCGTGCGTCGGCGCGTCGAGTGCGATTTCCACCAGCCCGTTCGGCTCGACGAGGAGCTGGAGATCCACGCCTTCGTGCCGGCGATCGGGCGGAGCTCCCTCGAGCTCGGGTTCGTGGCCCGGCGCATGGCCGAAGGCGACGTCGCCGCAAGGAGCCGCTACGTGCTGGTGGCGGTCGACCGGGAGACCTTCCGGCCGGTGCCGATCCCGGACGAGGTACGCGTGGCGCTCGCCCGATTCGGTACCGACGCCGGGTCCTGACCCGAGCCGACGCCGCGGCGCCTGATCCGAGCGGCTGCGGCTCCTTGACCCGAGCCCCGACGCCGCCCCTGATCAGAGCCGCCGCACCAGCTCGACGAGCGAGGCGACGCCGCCGTTCGCCGCGAACGCGATGCGCCCGTCCGCGTCCAGGACGTAGACGAGCGCGGGGTGCGTGATGTCCCCGGTCCGCGTGTCGCGGCGGCGGTTCACGCCCCAGGCGTCGAGCGTCGCCTCGACGTCGGCGACCGACCCGCTTAGGACGTGTGCGTCCGCGCCCAATCCCCAGGCCTCGGCGATCGCGGGGAGACGGGACGGCGTGTCGCGCCAGGGGTCGAAGGTCACGACCAGGGCGACGGGCGCGCGCCCGGGGTCGGTCTCTCGCAACTCCGCCTGCGCGCCGAGGACGTCGTGGACCAGGAGCGGGCAGACGGTCTCGCAGTGGGCGTAGGCGAAGGTGAGGAGCACCGGGCGGCCGCGGAAGCGGTCGAGGGTGATGACGGAGCCGGTCTGATCGACCAGCTCCAGCGGCGGCGCGGGTCGGTCGAGGCGCCGTTGCTCCGGGGTCGCGACGTGCGCGTTGAAGAACTCCTCGGGGCTGCCCTCGCCCGAAGCGCGGATCCCGAGGCCGACGACGCCGAGGACGCCGGCCAACGCCATGGCCCCCAGCGTCAGACGGCCGTCGGACGAGCGCCACACCGCACGGAATCCCGCCACCACCTCCCGTCGCCACCCGGCGAACAGCACCCCGAGCATGCCGAGGGGTGAGCCGATGAGCGCGACCCACCCGCCGGCGTCGGGGAGGCCGTTGTCGTAGATCCCGAAACATGCGGCGCGGGTCCGCGCCAGCCACTCCGGCGTCGCGCCCCGGACGGGCCACAGGGCGAGCGCCCACCACGCAACGGTGACGACGAGAATCGCCCCAAGGGCGACCAGCGGAAATATCGAAACACGACCGTGCTCCCCCTCCCGGGACTGCCCGGGAAGGGGAGCGGCTTCCAACCTGTTCACGACTTCACCCGACCTTCCAGACGAAAGACAGCATCTTGAAGTTGGCGAAGAAGTATAGCGCGAACGCGGCCAGGAAGACAAAAACCAGGATCATCGTCCCCGGCGCCGGGCCGAGCCGGCCGTGGTCGACCAGGTTCGCCTGGTCCTCCTCAGACAGCGGCCGCGGCGGATTCAGAAGGCCCGGAGGAAGTCCGTACATGGGCATTGGGTAGCTCTCCTTCCTTGATCGGTTCACCGAAGAAGACGGACCAGACCGTCACCAGGATGTAGATCCCGCCGCCGACCGCGGCGGTCAGCCCGCCCAGCGCCATGATCCCCATGACCAGGTCCACGGCCGGATCGAACTGGAGGTCGAACGGCGCGTTCGAGAACGTGATGTCCCAGTGGCGGCGCGGTACGCCGAAGCCGCCGGCGAACGACATGAACACCGAGAAGATCAGCATCCCGCCCGCGAACAGGTACGGCTGGATCTTCGCCAGCGGCCAGAACGCCACTTTCTTGCGGAAGATGAGCGGGATCAGGTAGTACGTGAGCCCCATGAACGCCATCGTCGTGCCGCTCACCACCGTCGCGTGGAAGTGACCGGGCGAGCGCAGCGTGTTGTGCACGATGATGTTGATCTGCTCGGTGCCGATCGTCACCCCGGTGATCCCGCCCACGAACCCGAAGACGACGACCGAGAAGACGAGGGAGCTGAAGCCGGGATCGCCCCACGGCGCCCTCCGGATCCAGCCGAACAGCCCCTGCGTCACGCCCCGCAGCCGCTGCCCCAGCTCGACGCCCGCGGGGACCGTGAAGCCGTGCAGCATGCTCGCCAGCACCGCCATGTACATGAAGTAGCTGGTGTTGACGACCTTCCACGCCGGCGACATCCCGGGGTCCACCAGTAGGTGGTGCGCCGAGGCCATCGAGATGAAGAGGATGTACAGGACGAAGGCCGTGCGGCTCAGCTTCTCGTTCAGCACCACCGCGCCGACCGTCAGCGCGCCGAGGAGGTACCAGACGGAAACCATCGCCGCCACGTTGATCTGCTGCGACGAGTGCCCGAGGGCCCACCAGATCAGCCGGTAGATCTGGGGGTCCACCTCCATGAGGCCGAGCGACCAGAGGAACGTCGGGATGTAGACCGCCGCGCCGTGCAGCAGCGTGATCACGGCGATGATCGCGGCCGTCATGGCGCCGAAGGTGATGAGCGGCATCGATCCCTCGTACGTCTTCTCCCGCTTCGCCACCACCAGCGTCGCGAAGAAGATCCCCGTCACGATCAGGGCGCCGACGGCGAAGAGGATCACGCCCAGGTAGAAGAGCGGATGCGCCTTGAGCGGGACGTACGAGGTGTAGAGCACGTCCGCCTTCCCCGTCCACATCATCCACTCGGTCAGCACCGCGCCGGCCACCATGAGCGCGAAGGCCAGCCACCCGAGCTTCGGCGCCGCGATCCGGCTGTTCAGCACCGGACCCGACGTGAAGTAGAGGATGGCCATCTCGAAGAACAGGATGAAGAAGATCAGCATCGACATCCCGTGGACCGTCAGGACCCGGTAGAACCAGACCACGTCCAGCAGGTGCACCACCTGCCAGCGCGTGAGCAGGACCAGGATCGCCGCGATCCCGCCGATCACGAGCGCGATGGTCGCCGCCACGGCGTTGGCTCGCATGAGCAGCTCCGCCTGGCGATCGATCTTGAGCCCCGTCGTGGGGCAGATGCGATGGAGTACCCTCATCATTCACCTCCCCTCGCCGGGGCCGACCCCGCCGCGACGCTCTCGGCCGGCTCGTCGACGACGATCACCTTGCCGAGCATCAGGTGGTGGCCGATCCCGCAGAACTCGTTGCACACCAGGCGGAACTCGCCCGCCTCCGACGGCACGATCCGGAGTCCGTAGTCGTAGCCGGGGACCACCTGGAAGTTGAGGTTGACGGGGTAGAGCGAGAATCCGTGGTTCACGTCGAGGGAGGAGAGGTGGAGCGTGTACTCCACCCCCTTGCGCAGCTTGAGGATCGGCGTCCAGCTCCACATGCGCCCGAGGAGGTAGATGTCGCTCCCCGGCGGCGGCTCCACGATCGGGAAGCCATTCTCCTCGCCCACCTTGTACTCCCGGATGAACTCCTCCACCCGCGCCTGGAAGGCCGCGGGCTCCACGCGACGCCGGATCCCCGACGGATTCTGGCCGCCCTTCCAGTGCCAGAGCGGCATCATGGCGAAGAGCACTATGCACCAGACGAAGGCGATGGTGAACCATACCTTCTCCGAGCGGTGCACGGGCTTCCACCAGATCCCGCGCGGGGACTCGAGGGCGGTGTGCATGGGCTCGCGGGGGGCGCTCATGGGAGTTCCGCCTGCGGAAGGGTCAGGACCTCCCAGAGGCCCCAACCGGTGAAGAGGATCGCCATGACCGCGATCCCCAGGATCAGGAGCAAGAACGGACTGTCGTAGAGCCGTTGGCCGAGGGGGACCTTCGGCAGCGGCTCTGCGCCGGAATCGTTCGGCTTCGACATGCCTGCCTCCGTAGTGCTAAGGTGCGTGGCGTCGTGCCGGCGGGGTGGCCGGCATCCCTGCGTGACCGCCGGTTCGGGGACGCCGCCGGCTCGGCGTGGCCACCGGTCGGGCGTGACCGCCGGTTCGGCGTGCTCGTCGGCCCCCACCTGGCGGCCTTCTTGCGTTCTTCATGATGAAGTGATAAATCTCCGTCCGCAAGGGGAGTCCGGGATGGGGTGAACATGAACTCGACATCGACGACGGTCAGACGGACCGTCTGGCAGATACTGACGCGGCTCGACGGCTTGGCGAATCGCCTCTACGGCTCGCGATACAACCCGCTCTACCACAGCGGGTCGATCGTGATCGGGCTGCTCCTGGTCCTCGTGGTCACGGGGCTCTACCTCCTGCTCTTCTACCGGGTGGGGTCGCCGTGGGCGTCGGTGGCGCGGATCACGGAGCAAGCCTGGCTCGGACGCTGGATCAGGGGCGTGCACCGCTTCGCCTCGGACGCCGCGGTTGTGGCGGCCGGAGTGCACGCGTTCCGGATGTACGCGCAGCACAGGAGCTGGGGCCCTCGCGCGCTGGCGTGGGTCTCGGGGCTCGCCCTGCTCGCCGTGATCTTCGTGTGCGGCTGGACGGGGTACGTGCTGGTGTGGGACGTCCACGCGCTGCTCCTCGCGGCCGAAGGCGCGCGCATCCTGGATGTGCTGCCGATCTTCTCGGAACCGCTCGGCCGGACGTTCGTGGGGGAGCGTCCGCTGCCGGGCGCGTTCTTCTTCCTGAATCTCTTCGCGCACATCGCGCTGCCGATCGGGGTCGGCCTCCTCGTCTGGATCCACGTCTCTCGCCTGGCGAGGCCGGTGCTGCTGCCGCCGCGGCGGGTGCTGTGGGGCGTCGTCGCCGCACTGGTCGCCCTGGCGGTCATGTGGCCGGTCGGGATGGCGCCGGAGGCGGATCCGTTGCGCCTCCCCGAGGGGGTTCCGCTCGACTTGTTCTTCGGGTTCTGGCTCCCGCTCACGCGGCGGCTCCCGGCGTGGGCGGTGTGGGCGTTGGGCGGCGCGCTGGCGCTCGTGGCGTTGCTGGCGCCGTGGTGGACGCGGCCTCCGCGGGAGGCGCGGCCGGCGAAGGCTGAGGTGGACCCGCGGCGCTGCACGGGGTGCGAGCAGTGCGTTCAGGACTGCCCGTACGACGCCATCACGATGGTGCCGCGAGAGCCGGGCGACGCCCGGCCGGGACTGGTGGCGCTGGTGAACCCGGATCTCTGTGTGAGCTGCGGGATCTGTATCGGCTCGTGCGCGCCCATGGCCGTGGGGCCTGCCGGCCGGACGGGCCGCGACCAGCTCGCGCTGGCCAGGGAGTTCCTGGCGCGGACGCCGGAGGCCGCGGGGCGGGTCGTGGTCGTCGGGTGCGAGTGGAGCGCGGCGTCGGTCGGGCGCGCGCTGAACGGCGCACCGCTCTTCCCGGTGGCCTGCTCCGGGAACGTGCACACCTCGGTGATCGAGCACTTGTTGCGCGGCGGCGCTGCGGGCGTCCTCGTGGCCGCGTGCCCGGAGTGGGATTGCCGCGGCCGCGAGGGCGGGAAGTGGCTCGTGCAGCGCATGTATCACGGCCGGGAGGCGGATCTCAAGCCGCGGGTGGACCGGCGGCGGGTGCGGGTCGTGGAAGCGTCGGCCGGGGAGCCGGCGGTGCTGCGCGCGGCGCTCGAGGAGTTCATGGCGGCCGTGGCGGCGCTGTCCTCGAGCGACGCCGCCGAGGGCGGCGATCCTGCGTCGTCCCCCGACCGGGTCGGACGCCGCGACGGCACCGTCGAACTGGAGGAGGTGGCGTCGTGAGCCGGACGTTCGCCCGCGGACTTGCCGTCTTCGTCACCGGGGCGGTGGTCCTGGCGCTCGGCGCCCTCTCGCGCATCCCGTACACGCCGGCGGGTGCCGGGCACGGCGTGCTCCGGCTCTCGTGGCGGGTGCGGGGAGAGCGGGTGACGGAGTGCCGTCGCCTGACGCCGGAGGAGCTCGAGGCGCTCCCGCTGCACATGCGCCGCCCGAAGGTCTGTGAGGGACGGATCGCACCCTATCGCCTCCGCGTCGTGATCGACGGCGCCGTGGTAGAGGACACCCTGATCCGCGCGGCCGGCGCGCGCGAGGACCGGCCGATCTACGTGCTCCGGGATTTCACGCTCGCGCAGGGCGTCTATGCAGTCGACATCGCCTTCACTCGTGAAGTCGCGGCGGAATTCGAGGGGGCTGCGAGCCGCCATGGGGCCGGCGCCGGAGAGGAACGGCCGCGGGGTGGGGAGCGCGACGGATCCGCGCCCGCCCGGCTCACGCTGGAGACGGTCGTGGAGATCCGGCCGGGCCGGGTCTCGCTCGTGACCTTCGATCCGGACCGTGACGCCCTCGTCCTGCGGTCGGCCGAAGATCGAGAAAGGAGTCGTTCGTGAGCGATACAGCGACGGCGCCGCGCCCGACGATCGCGGCGGCGGACTTCGACAGAGCGCCCTTCCTGGTCATCTGGGAGACGACGCGGGCGTGCGACCTGGCGTGCAAGCACTGCCGGGCGGAGGCGGTCTCCGAGCGGCATCCCTTCGAACTCTCGACCGAGGAGGCCAAGCGGATGATGGACGCGGTGCGGCGGTTCGGCCACCCGCTCTTCGTGCTCACGGGCGGCGATCCGTTGAAGCGTCCGGACATCGTGGAGCTCGTGGCATACGGGGCGAGCATCGGCCTGCGCGTGGCGATGACGCCCTCCGGAACGCCGCTCATGACGGAGTCGGTGCTGCGAGACCTGCGCGACGCCGGGCTCGCCCGCCTGGCCGTGAGCCTGGACGGCTCGACGGCGGCGATCCACGACGCGTTCCGGGGCGTGCCCGGGTCGTACGATTGGACGATCCGCATGCTGCGAGCCGCCCGCGACCTGGGGCTGTCGACGCAGGTCAACACGACGGTGAGCCGCTACAACCTGGATGATTTCGACGCGCTCTGCTCGCTGATGACGGAGCTTGGGATCGTGCTGTGGTCGGTGTTCTTCCTGGTCCCGACCGGGCGCGCCCGGGCCCAGGACGTGGCGAGCGCGGAGGAGTTCGAGGCCGTGTTCCACAAGATGTACGACCTCTCCCGGACGGCGCCCTTCGACATCAAGAGCACGGCGGCGCCGCAGTATCGAAGGGTGATCCTGCAGCGCCAGGTCGCCGAGCGGAGGGCGGGGGAGCGCACGGAGGCGCCGGTGCCCCTCACCGCCGGGCTCGGTTTCTCCCTCGCCGACGGCGTCGGCCGGGCCAGAGGGGTGAACGACGGAGACGGCTTCCTGTTCATCAGCCATACTGGAGCGATCTACCCCTCGGGCTTCCTGCCGCTCGCGGCCGGCAACGTGCGTCGCGACGATCTGGTCGAGGTGTACCGCTACTCGCCCCTCTTCCGCCAGCTGCGCGACCGCAGCCTGCTGAAAGGGAAGTGCGGCGTTTGCGAGTACCGGGACATCTGCGGCGGCTCGCGTGCGCGCGCCTACGCCGTGACGGGAGACTACCTCGAGGCAGAGCCGTACTGCGCCCACGTCCCCGCCCGCTGGCGCCGCATGGTGGAGGCGGGCGAGGCGGAGCCGGTGGAGACGTACTTCGCCCGGCGGGCGTTGCACGTGGCGGCGAAGGAATCGGTAAGCAATAACTGAGGCCCGGCCGCGATCGAACGCAGCGGCGGGCGGAGCGCCCGGTGACCATCCGCCCGCAGTCCCCTCGCTTCTCCTAGACCAGCGATCCTTCCTCGCGCAGCAGATCGCCCACCGTCGTCTCGCGGAAGAAGCTCAGGACCTTCTCGGAGATCCCCTTCCAGCGACGGTGCGCGGGGCACGGGTTTCCATCGTGGCACTCCGGCCGGCCGAGGATGCACCTCCGCTGCGGGCCGATCGGGTCGAAAGGTTCGAGGATCCGGTAGAGCGGCAGGTCGTCCGCGGCGTGCGCCAGCCGGAATCCACCCAGCGGCCCCCGCGTCGATGACAGCACCCCATGGCGCGCCAGCACGTGCAGGATCTTCGACAGGTAGTTCCGGGGCACGCCCAGCGCCTCCGCCGCCTCATCCGTCCGCACCAGCCGGGACCCGTTCGCGTGCTGCGCGATGTAGAGCGTCGCTCGGAGCGCGTACTCTGCCGTATCCGAAAGCATCGAACCTCCGATCTCCAGGTTTCCCGAT
>VSDC01000493.1:0-1970 GCA_047459275.1 Gemmatimonadota bacterium | reverse complement strand
CACCAGGCGTCGCCTGCATCGAGGAACGCGGCGCCGGAGATGCGATCGACGTAGAGAGGCCAGAGGCGGTATCCGCGTCCGACGAGGGCGAGGGGGAAGCGGTACTCGGCGGTGGCGGTCCAGGCCCGCGTCCCGAGCCGGGAATCCGCCCCGAAACCGCGGATGGGGAAGAAGCGACGGCCCTCGATCGATCCCAGGGGACCGAGGTCGAGTTCGGCGCCGGAAGCGTCGCCGATCCCGAACAAGCCGGCCCCCGGTCCACTGCGCCCGCCGCCGGCAAGGCGCACCGCGAGGACGTGATTCGCGAAACCCGGCCCGCGCATCGAGAGGAACCCGGCCGCGCTCACGAGTGCCTCGGTGTAGGACCGATCGACGGGGACGCCCGAGGCCGTGGCGGTCCGTTCCAGGTCCCAGCGTCGCAGGAGGGCTCCCGAGAGCGATACACCATTTTCGCGGCTGATGGAGAATGAGTAGGTCTGATCCGTCGCGAACGCCGCCTGGACGAACGCGCCCAGGAGGTTCGTGCCGGTGTAGGCCGGCGCGAGCCCCGGCGCATCGAACAGGCGCCGACGCTCCACTACGCCCTCGACCCCGACGGCAAGGCGGGCGGCCGACCGGGCGCGGCGTCGCAGGAACGTGACGGTGACCGAGGCGCCGTCCTCTCGGTCGTAGAGCGCGGCTGAAGGCGCCTCCTCCGGCGCCACGATCGGAATCTCGTCCCACTGCCTCCACACGCTGAAGCCGAGAACGGGGTTCCCCAGTCCCGCGTACTCGTATGTCACCGTGCCATCGACGAGCCCGTGCCGAGGCTGGACGGCAGCCCCGATCGAGAACGCGTGGCGCCCGACGAGGTCCACGCCGCCGATTCGCGCGCCCACGAAGAGCCCGCCCTCGTCGTACCCGACCGGCTCCCACGCCCGCGGCCGCAACGTGGGCCACGCCGAGTACGGACGGGGGCCGCCGCTGAGGCGGCCGTCCCGCGCGATTTCGCCGACGCCCGATGGACCCGCCGGCGACGCGTACGGTGCCTCCAGCTCCGCGACCAGGTATCTCTCGTCGAGGGGCGCGGGCGCGCGCCACGTCGCCGGATCGAAGGGGATGCGCTCGATGTGGTAGCCATCGGCGTGATACGCCGCGAAGTAAATCCAGCGGCCGTCGGGGGAGACGTCGGGATCGAACGCGCCGGTGAGGACGTTCGTGACCTGGAACAACCGCACGGAATCCCCCTCTGCCGCCAGATCCGCGGCGTACAGGTTGGGGATCCCGCTCCGGTCCGACGAGAAGATCACGTAACGCCCGTCCGCCGACCACGCGGGCATGGCGTCCACGGCGCGGTCGGCCGTGAGCTCCCGGACTACGCGGCCGGAGGGGTCCAGCACGACGACGTCGAAATGCCCGCGCCGCCAGCGCGCCGCCGCGATGCGTTCTCCCGAGGGCGACCACCTCGGGTACGCCCAGTGCACGTCGGGCTCCGCGGGCGTGATCGCCGACACCTCGCCCGTCTTCAGATCGACGACGACGAGCCGGGTCGTCGCGCCCATCGCCTGCACCGCCACGGCACGGCTGCCATCCGGGAGCGGGTCCGGCGAGCTCAGCCGCGCGCCTCGCGTGAGCGGACGCTCGCGTCCATCCGGCGTGACCTGGACGAGGTCGCTGTAGTAGCGATGGGGGCCGAACCACTCCCCCTGCGCGGTCAGCACCGAGCCGTCGGGGAGCCACGCCGTCGCATCCAGTCCGTTCCGGCGCGCGAGCCGCTCCACCCGCCCGGTGCTCGGGTCGAGGATCCGCGTGGCCGGCGCCGAGCGGCCGTCGTACGAGGCGAAGACGACGCGGCCGTCCACGCCCACGCGCGGCAGCCGCAGGAAGTAACCGCCTCCGGGTAGCCGTTCCGTGCTGGTGACGCCGGAAGCGCGCAGCGAGTCCGCGAGGCGACGGTACCGCTCCTCCAGCGCCCCGCGCCATTCCGCGAA
>VSDC01000050.1:0-9550 GCA_047459275.1 Gemmatimonadota bacterium | reverse complement strand
CGTTCCACCGTCTCCCGGCCCCCGCCGTCCTGCCGGCCCAAAACGGAGATCGCGTTCAGGAGCGTGAGCTGCGTGGCCTGAAGGCGGAGCGGCCGGAGCGCCTCGTCGTAGAGCCGCGTGAGCGCACGCGCGATCCAACGCGACCGGAAGCAGAGGCACTGCTCTGCCATGACCTGTGCGGCGAGTCTGGGGTCGTTCATGGCGGTCATGGGGGTGAGGTGGTCGTGGTTAGTTGTATATACGACGATCTGGGTTCTTGTATATACAAGTGTCTAGTGGGGCGCGCAAGGGGTTAGGGGTTAGGGGTTAGGGGTTAGGTCTTAGGTCTTGGGTCCTGGGTCTTGGGTGTCAGGGGTCGGGTGTCAGGGGTCGGGGAGCAGGGCATGAGGATTGGCGAGGTCGCGAACGCGGCGCGGACCGAGGCCGTTCCGGGCCTGGGGACCGGAAGCTACCCCGCCGGCAAGCCCCGGCGAACCACGTCGCCCGCGACCCCGCCAACCTGGGACCTGAGACCTGAGACCTAGACCTGAGAGCTAGACCCGACACCGGACACCTGCCCTCACTCCACCCGCAACGCCACCATCGGGTCCACCCGCGCGACGCGGATCGCGGGGACCAGACTCGCCACGATCGCCACGACAACGAGGACCGCCGTCACGCCGACCAGCGTCAGCGGATCCCGGGGCGAGACGCCGAACAGGATCGACTGGATCAGCCGCCCGCCCGCGAGGGCGCCGGTGATCCCGAGCGCGGCGCCGATCGCGACGGAGCTCATGCCCTGTCGCACGACGAGGCCGATGACCCTCCCATCCGTCGCGCCGAGCGAGCGGCGGATCCCGATCTCGTTCGTGCGCCCGGCGACGAAGTAGCCGAGCACGCCGTAGAGCCCGACGGCGGCGATCGCCAGAGCCAGGGCACCGAACAGCGTGAAGAGCGTCGCTCCGATGCGGAACGGCAGCTTTTCCGCGCGGAGCAGCTCCTCGTACGGCCGGACCGCGACGTACGGCAGGTTCGGCGCGATGGACTGGACGGCGGCGCGGACCTCGTGGACGTACGCCGCCGGCTCGCCGTGGGTCCGGACCAGGAGCGCCGGGACGAAGAAGGACGGCACCCTCGCGTCGCGCCGGCGCGGGAGGTAGACGTGCGGCACGGTCGGCTCCTCGAGGTAGCGGTGGCGCACGGTCTCCACGATCCCGACGATGCGCGTGCACCCGCCCGCCTGCACCTGGTCTCCGAGGGGGATGCAGCGCTCGAACGGGTCGCCGCCCGGCGCGAGGACGCGGGCCATGCGCTCGTCGAGGATGGCGACCGGCTCGGCGCCCGCGATGTCCTGCGGCGTGAATTCCCTTCCGCGCAGCACGCGGGTGCCGGTGACGGCGAAGAAGCCGTCGTCGACCCAGTTCACGTACGGCCCGACTTCGACGAGCATGGTGTCGGCGACGGTGTGGTCGTAGGCGATCGCCTGCGCCCCGCCGCCGAGGGGGATCAGATGCGCCATGGCCGCGCCCTCCACGCCGGGGATCCGGGGGACACGCTCGCGGGCCTCGGCGTAGAAGACCTCGCGCGCCGGCCGGTCGTACCCGGCCTTCGCGAGCCCGACGGTGACCACGAGCAGGCGGTCGGTGTCGAGCCCCGGATCGATCGCGTTCACCTCGCGGAGCGAGCGGATCAGGAGCCCCGCGCCGGAGAGGAGCACGAGGGAGAGGGCGACCTGGAGCGCGACGAGCGCGCGGCGCGTGCGGCCGCGGCCGGGTCGCACGCCGACATCGCCTCCCTTGAGCCCGTCGGCCGGCGCCACGAGGGCGGAGCGGAGCGCGGGCGCGATCCCGAAGGCCAGCCCCGACAAGAGCGTCACGACGCAAGCGAAGCCGAGGACGCGGAGGCTCAGGTCCGCCGCGCCCGGAGGGATCGGGAACATGCGTGTGAGCCTGGAGCCCGCGGCGGCGAGCGCGATCCCGGCAAGTCCGCCGAGGGCCGCGAGCACTACACTCTCGGTCAGGTGCTGGCGGACCAGGCGACCTCGCGTCGCGCCGAGCGAGGCCCGCACCGCAGTCTCCCGCCGCCGCGCCGTGCCCCGGGCCAGGAGCAGGTTGGCGACGTTGGCGCAGGCGATGACCAGCACGAGCGCGGTGACGCCCATGAGCAGGGGCGCGACCCTGGTCGTCCGCGAAGACGCGAGGGTCCCGCTCTGGGCGTGCACCAGCGACGCGAGGCGCACGTCGGGCGTCGGGTCCATCATCGGATATGTCTCGGCTGCGTGACGGAGCGCCGAGGCCGCCTCCGCCGCGGCCGCCGTCGCCTCGACGCCGGGCGCGAGCCGGGCGATGAACGTGACCAGCGCCAACGTGGGCAGGGCGCGCCACTGGTCGAGGCCGAACAGCGGCCCGACCATCGCGGTCGGCACCCAGACGTCGATCGGGAGCGGATCGATGCCCGTGAATCCCGCCTCCGCGACGCCGATCACCGTCGCCGCCTGGCCGTTCAGCAGGAGCGTGCGGCCGACGATGCCCCGGTCGCCGCCGAAGCGGCGCTGCCAGAACCCGTGGCTCAGCACGACGACCGGGTGCGCGCCCGGGACCGAGTCCTCCTCCGCCGTGAAGAAGCGGCCCACCGCCGGGCGCACGCCGAGCAGCGAAAGGAAATTCCAGCTCACTACCTGGCCGGTCACCTGCTCCGCGTTCTCGCCACGGTCCAGGTCGAGGGGCATCGGGAAGATCATCGCCGCGACGTCGGAGAAACCGCGGGCGTCGCTCCGCATGGCCGCGAAGTCCAGGTATGAGCCCGGCCCCCCCGCCGGCGTCCGGATCGCCCCCTCGTCGCGTACGATGAGGACCCGCGCGACCTCGTCCGGCGCGCGCACGCCCGCCGGCGGCCTCAGGAACAGCGCGTCGACCACGCCGAAGACGACGGTGGTCCCGCCGATCCCGAGGGCGAGGGTCGCCGCCGCGGCGAGGGTGAAGGCCGGGTGGTTCCGGAGCGTGCGCAGCGCGAACCGCACGTCGGCGGCGAGGTCGTCCAGCCACCGGATCCCGCGCGCGTCCCGCGTCGCCTCCCGGACCTGGGCGAGCCCGCCGAGCTGGATGAGCGCCTGGCGACGGGCTTCTTCCGGGCTCATGCCGCGGGCGATGTTCGCCTCGGTCTGCATCTCGAGGTGGAAGGCGAGCTCTTCGTCGAGGTCGCGGTCCTCGCGGGCGCGGAAGAGCAGAGCGCGCAGGCGTTCGCGGAGATCGGAGAGCAGGCTCATGGGTCGGTTTGGGGTTGAGGTGTCAGGTGTTGGGTGTCGGGTGTCAGGTCTTAGGTCCTGGGTCTCAGGTCATGGTTCGTGGGGGCCGGCTTCCGGGCGATCAGCCGGGACGCCGGACCTGAGACCTGAGACCCGATACCTGAGACCTGGGGGTGTGGAGAGAGGCGGCGCGCCTCACGCCACGCCCCCTTCCCACGCCAGGACCCAGTTCACCGCGCTCGAGACGCGCTCCCATTCCGCCCGCTCCTTCTCGAGCTGTCGCTCGCCGGCGGGGGTGAGCATGTAGTAGCGCGCGCGGCGGTTGTTCTCCGTGACTCGCCACTCGGACCGGATCCACCCCTTCCGCTTCATCCGCTGCAGCGCCGGGTAGAGCGAACCCTGGGTCACGCGGAACACGTCGCGGCTCATCTGCTCGATCCGCTGCGCCAGCCCCCAGCCGTGCATGGGGCCGACCGAGAGCGCCTTCAGAACGAGCATCTCCAGCGTGCCCTGGAGCAGTTCTCCGGAATGGTCTGTCATTCTGGTCTCCCTCATCGATCCCGGCCGCGCGTTTCGGTCCGGCGCGGTGCGACGGCCTCGCAGGGGGCCGGCGCGCTGTCACGTCGCCATACCGGAGCGCATCGCCGCAGCGGATCGCGTTGCCACCAGGCTCCGCGCTCCGCGCCGCCGTCGCGGAGCCCATCGCCGCTTCTCCGCACAGCCCGGCGGCGTCTCCGCATGGCCCAACGGCGTGCCGGTCCTTCCTTCAGACTATCTGAAGAAACACGATGCATTCGCTCCTTCAGACTGTCAAGAGGAAGGGCGGGGTGGGGCCATGGCGGGGTGGGGCCCGAGGCGCGGTCGGTACGCCGGCGGCACCGGGTCGGGTGCTCCCGCCGTAGGATGCGGCGGGAGCACCCGCACCGGAGATTCAATGGCGAGGAAGTCGAGCGTCGCCCTCAGCGCCCCTTCCGCTTCTTCGGCTTCGGCTCCGCCACCTCAGCCGCCGTGGCGAGGACGAGGCGGGAGAGGAAATCGGGGTCGTCGAGGTAGTCGTCGGCGACGAAGTATAGCTTCGACCCGGGGAAGATGGGCTCCTCCACGGGCGTGCCGATCAGCTCCCGGCCCGCCGCCGTCGGCTTGAGGAAGAGCCGGTCGTCGCAGACGAAGGCGACGACCTTGTTCCCGACGTAGATCGCATACTCACCGAACATCTTGCGGGTCGAGACGCCGCCCACGCCGCGCAACTGGTCGAGGACGAAATCGAGGAATTCCCGGCTCGAAGCCACACTCGCCTCCAGAGGATCTCGGACACGCGCGCGAAGGAGCCGACCTACCGCCGAGCACCCGCGCCGGCCGCCCGGGGCGGCTCCGACACCCGCGCGGCCGCCCGCCTAGCGTCGTGGAACCGCGCCAGCCGCCCGCAATACCTCCGACACCCGCGCCGCCTCCCGCCGCGCGGTCTTCACATCCCGGTCGATCGCCACGAACTCTATCCCGGTCCCGGCGGCCGGGTTGCCGGGGGAGATGAAAACGACCCCCCTCGCGTCACCGGGGCGAAAGATACGATCTCCGACGCGGTCGAGCACCTCGTCGAAGCCGAGGCGGAGTTCCCAGTCGGGGTGGACGATGGCGAACGGCGCGCGCGCCCAGTCGCCGGTCAGGCGATTGACGGCGGTCATGGGCGTCGAGGTGCCGCCCCAACGGCCGTTGCACTCGACCCAGTGCAGCACCGCCCGATCGGGGTCCTCGCCCACCAGGATCGCATCGAAGCTGCAGCGGCCGTAGTAGCCGAGCCGCTGGAAGAGCGAGCCGAGGAGCGCGGCCTCGTGGGCGATGCGGCCGATGGTCTGCGGGGCGAGCTGGGCGGGCGCGGACCCGGAGAAGCGGCCCGCATCGCCGACCACGTCCTGCTCGAAGATCCCTTCGACGATTGGAGGTCCATCGTCGGGGTGGGGGATCCAGAGCTGCGCCGACGGGCTCATGGCGACGGGCGTCTCCCACACGGAGACGAGGAGCGGGAACGGCCTCCGCCACCCGAGGCGCCGGAGGAGCGAGGCGAGCTCGGACCTCAGGGCGCGGCGCGTCATGCCGCGGATCTCCCCGCAGTGCAGGATCGCGTTCCCTCGCGCGCCCGCGGAGCTCGGCAGCTTCAGGACGATCTGCTCGCACTCGTGGACGAGGCCTTCGACGCTGCGGACGAGGGCGTCGACGTTGCGTGCGGCGCGCGACGGCGGCAACGCAACCGGCCCGAGGAGCTCCGCGACCCGCCGTGCGAACCAGAGTTTGTCGTTGACGCATCGGGCTATGCGGGGCGGCGGCGCGGCCACGTGGACGGGCGTGCCGCCCGCTTCGCGGGCGATGGCGGCGGCCAGGCACCACACAGCCGGAGAACTGATGTAAGGGTGCAGCGTGAGCCCGCCGCGCGCGCGGGCGGCGTCGGCGAGCCGGCGGACGACGTCGGGATCCCGGCGGCACAGCGTCGCCAGCGACGCCCGCGGGTGCGACCGCCGCGTCGGGAGCACCTCGACGTCGCCGAGCCCGAGGATGTCCCGGCAGTACGCCGCGAAGGCGGGGTTCCACTCGTCGCAGACCGCGAGGAAGTCCCCCGCGCCCGCCAGGGGGAGGGGGCGGTACTCGAGCCCGCTCGGATGGGGCGGGCCGACTTCCTGGATCCCGGCGGTGTCGTGGAGGAACAGGGACGGACCGGAGCCGCACCCGGCGCTCACCGCGCCGCCGTACGCCCGCACGTCGTCGATCGCGGGCTGGCGGCGCCGGATGCGCTCGGCAAGGCGTGCGACGTCGCGCTCCCGGTCCGGGTCGATCGCTACAGGGAGCTGTGCGACGATCGGAATCGAGCCCGCCAGGATCCGGGGTCCTTTGTCGGAACTGGTCGCACGCGCGGCAGTTCGCTTGCGGCCCATGCGAGCCGCGACGTGCAAATTCGTCGCCAGTCCGCCCGGCGCCGGTCCCGGTGGGCCCCGTGGGACGCCGACGCCGGGCGTGTGGACGCCTACCGGCCGCCGGCGCCGACGCCCCTACTTCTCCCCCGGCGCGATCCCGTACTGCTGCAGCCGCCGGTACATGGCGCTGCGGCTCAGCCCCAGCGCCTCCGCGGCGCGGCTCACGTTCCCGTCGAAGCGCGCCAGCGCGCGGCGGATCAGGTACTTCTCCACCTCCTCGAGCGTCATCTCCTCGAGCCGCGAGGCGCCGCCGTCCGCCGCGCGGGGGCGGAGCGCCAGGTCGTCGGCGCGGATGACGTCGCCCGTGCACATGAGGACGGCGCGCTCGACGGCGTGCTCGAGCTCGCGCACGTTCCCCGGCCAGGAGTGGAGCTGCATCTGCCGCAGCGCCTCGGGGTCGAAGCCGCGGATCTGCTTGCGGTACCGCGCCGCCGATCGCGCCAGGAAATGCATCGCCAGCGCGGGGATGTCCTCCGTCCGCTCGCGCAGCGGCGGGAGGTGGATCTCGACGGTGTTGAGCCGGTAGAGCAGATCCTCCCGGAACCGCCCCTCGGCCACCTCCTTGTGGATGTCGACGTTGGTCGCGGCGATGACCCGCACGTCCACGCGCCTCGTGCGGCTCGACCCGACGCGCTGGAACTCGCCCGTCTGCAGCACCCGCAGCAGCTTGGCCTGCTGCGACGGCGGCATGTTGCCGATCTCGTCGAGGAAGAGCGTGCCCTGGTCGGCGAGCTCGAAGTAGCCGACGCGGTCGGTCTTGGCGTCGGTGAACGCGCCCTTCACGTGCCCGAAGAGCTCGGACTCGAAGACGCCCTCGCTGAGCCCGCCGGCGTTCACCGTCACCAGCGGCCGGTTCGCCCGGGGCGACGCGGCGTGCAGCCACCGCGCGACGACCTCCTTCCCCGTCCCGTGCTCGCCGGTGATCAGCACGTTCGCGTCCGACGGGCCGATCCGCTCCATCACCTCGAGGATCGGCTTCATGACGCGCGAGTTGGCGATCAGCTCGGGGAGCCCGTCCTTGCGGAGCAGCCGGTTCTCGCTCTCGAGCCGCTCGCTCCGCCTGAGCGCCCGACCCAGCTCGACCTGCGTGCGCAGGATGTTGATCAGCCGCTGGTTGTCCCACGGCTTCTCGATGTAGTCGCCGGCGCCCCGGCGCATCGCCTCGACCGCGCTCTCGACGCTCCCCCACGCGGTCATGACGACGACGGGGAGCGTCGCATCGTTCGCGCGCAGCACGCTGAGCAGGTTGAGCCCTTCCTTCCCCGACGTCGTGTCGCGCGTGTAGTTGAGGTCGATCAGGACCGCGTCGTACTCGCGCTCCTGGACCGCCTGGATCACGCCCGCCGGCGACGTCTGCGTCTCGATCTCGAAGCCCTCGCCCTTGAGCAACAGGCGCAGCGCCTCGAGCACGTCGGGCTGGTCGTCGGCGATCAGGATGCGGGGGGTGTCGTTCGACATCTCTCTTGGTTCGCTTCCGGTTCCTCGCCGCCCGTCACAACGCGGCCAGCACGCGCACGACCGGCATCATGAGGGTGGCGATCGCGATCAGGTACGTGGCTCCGCCGGCGAGGGCGACGAGCACGGCGCGCAGGTAACCCGCGACGTCGGTCCGCTTCATCATGGTATCCCCTCCCATGGTCTCGGGTTCGTTCGCGGAGGTGAACTCGCGGTCCGAGAGAGGAAAGAAGCGGGCCGGGCGGCCCGACACGCGCAAACCGTTTTCCCGACGTAATTTATCACGCAACGCGAGCCGGGCGAAAGGCGGGCGGACCGTCCGTTCTTGGGACGGGGTGTTTCGGGATCGTGCGGGGGATAGTGAGGGGCGGCGGCCCGCTCACGACGGGTGCCGCTCACCGGCCCATCGTTTCGCCTCACCCCCCGCGCGCCGCCGCGCCTCTCGACCGCGCCTGTCGACCGCGCGCATCGCGCCGCCCCCTCACCCCCCGCACGCCGCCGCGCGCTGCAGCATCAGCGCTTTCTCCCGCTCGTTCATCGTGAGCGACGCCGCGCGCTCGAACTCCGCGCGGGCCTCGTCGGTGCGGCCGAGCTTGAAGAGGAGGTCGCCGCGGACGGCCGGGAGCAGGTGGTAGTTCTTGAGGGCGGGCGCATCCCGGATCGCGTCGACGGCCTCGAGCCCGGCCTCCGGCCCGAAGGCCATCCCCACCGCGACGGCGCGGTTCAGCGCGACGACGGGCGTCGGCGAGATCCGGGCGAGGGCGTCGTAGAGGGCGACGATGCGGGGCCAGTCGGTCTCCTCGGCGGAGGGCGCCTGCGCGTGGCACGCGGCGATCGCGGCCTGGAGGACGTAGGGGCCCGGCTCGGCGCCCAGTGCACGGACGCGCTCGAGCGCGCGCTCCAGCGCGGCGAGCCCGCGGCGGATGAGGAGCCGGTCCCAGCGCGAGCGGTCCTGGTCCAGGAGCAGCACCGGCTCGCCCGACGGCCCGACCCGCGCCCGCAGCCGCGACGCCTGGATCTCCATCAAGGCGACGAGGCCGTGGACCTCCGGCTCGTCTGGGGCGAGCTCCGCCAGGATCCGGCCGAGACGGAGCGCGTCGTCGCACAGCGCGGGGCGGACCCAGTCGTCGCCGGCCGTGGCCGTGTACCCTTCGTTGAAGATGAGGTAGATGACATCGAGCACGGAGCCGAGGCGCGCGGCCATGTCGGCGCCGCGGGGGACCTCGAAGGGAACGCGCGCCTCCCGGAGCGTGCGTTTGGCCCGGACGATCCGCTGGGCGAGGGTCGGGACCGGGACCAGGAACGCGCGGGCGATCTCCTCGGTCGTCAGCCCGCCGACCATGCGCAGCGTGAGCGCGACGCGCGACTCGGTCGGGAGGACCGGGTGGCAGCAGATGAAGATGAGGCGCAGCAGATCGTCCCCGATCGGGTCGTCGATCGCCTCGTCCAGGTCGGGCTCGGCCATCTCCCGGTCCACCTCCAGCTCGCGTCCGAGTTCGTCGTGTTTGCGTTCGAGACGCTGGCCGCGCCGCAGGTGGTCGATCGCGCGGTGCTTGGCCGCGGCCATGAGCCACGCGCCGGGGCGGTCGGGGATCCCGTCCGTCGGCCACTTCTCGAGAGCGGCGACGAACGCGTCCTGCGCCAGATCCTCGGCCACACCGACGTCGCCGGTCATGCGCGTCAGCGCGGCGATGATCCGGGCGGCCTCGATCCTCCAAACCGCCTCGATCGCGCGGTGCGTTTCGTTTGGGTTCATGCCCGATCCTGCGCCTGCCGGCCCGTCGGGAGGTGGAGCGTATGCGACGTCAACATCGCACGCCGGGCCGGCTGGGACAACCTAATTCTCGCGCCCGGCGAGCAGCACCCGCCGCACCTCCGCGTCCCGCAGCGCCAGCCCCAGCCAGATCAG
>VSDC01000492.1:0-1976 GCA_047459275.1 Gemmatimonadota bacterium | reverse complement strand
AGTGGGAGCCGGACCGGGAGCTGACCACGGCGGAACGCCGCGCGGTCGGGGATCGGGTGGTGATCAAGCCGGCACGGGGTTGGGGCTGGAAAGGAGTGGTGCTGGGCTCGCCCGGGGACCTTGCGTCGGTGGCGCGGGCCCGGGACTTCGATCGGACGGACGACTACCTGGTCCAGCGGCAGGTCGCGTGGGCGACGCTCCGCGGGGACGACGGAGCCGAGCGTCCCGGGTGGTGGCGCGTCTATTACGTTTTCGGCGAGATCATACCGTGCTGGTGGCATCCGGAGAACGGCGAATACCGCCAGGTCAGCCTCCGGGAGCTCTGGATGCACGACCTCCTTCCGCTGGCGCGCCTGGCGACGGAGATCGCCCGCCTCACGCACATGGATTTCTTCTCGACCGAGATCTGCCTGGCAGACGAACCGGCCGGGCAGAACGCGCCGTTCCAGGCGCAGGGCCGGCCGTTCTACGTGATCGACTACGTCAACGACCAGTGCGACCTGCGGTGCCGGAGCGAGTGCGAAGCCGCACCGCCGGACGCCGTGGTGAAGCATCTGGCCGAACGCTTCGCCGAGGTCGCCTGGCGCCACAAGCACGGTTTGCCGATCGGCGAGAGCCGGTCGATCTGGTTGCGGAAGGCGCCGGATCAGGATCCGACGGTGTAGGGCCGGCGCTCCGCGCGGTCGGGGTCGGCGCGCGGGTGGCGCGCGGGGACGGCCCTTCGGGCGGGTGGCGCCGCTTGCGCAGCGCGGTCTCGCTCACCGCGTCGGGGATCCGGGGATGTGCCGGCTTGGCAGACCGGGTGACGCGCGGCGGTTGAGGCGGCAGGTCGGAGCGCGCTGGTGGCGGACTGGTCTGCCTCACGTACAGCCGAGGCTTGTTTTTCTGGCAAGACCAGCGGGCACGGGAAGTGCTCAGGCACGAGCGCGGGTTCGCGGACGACGTCAGTCGTCGCTGGGCCTGCGGGGGCTCGACGAGGTTGCTGGAACCGGTGAAGAAGGAGGTGTGACGATGAGGTCGCTCGTGCCGGTCAACCGTCTCCGCGCGTTGGATGCGCTCTCCGATTTGACGCGCCAGATGGAACGACTCTTCGACGAGATGAACGCGGGCTGGTCCGAGCTGCTCGGCTCGGCGGGTGAGACGTGGATCCCGCCGATGGACATCGTCGAGACGGACAACGAGATCCGCTGCACGATCGAGATCCCGGGCGTCCCGAGCGAGAATCTCGAGGTCGCGGTGCAGGACGGGGTCCTGCGGGTCTCCGGGACGAAGTCGGCGGAGCACGAGGAGGGCGACGACAAGTCCTTCCGCCGCGTCGAGCGCCGCTTCGGGCGGTTCGAGCGGTACATCCGGCTGCCGGAGCGGGTCGATATCGAAAAGATCTCGGCGAACTACGAGAACGGCGTTCTGACGCTGGTCATGCCGAAGACGGAATCGGCGCGGCCGCGGCAGATCCCGATCAAGTCGTCCGCCAAGACGAAGTGAGGAGCGCCGACAACGGCGCCGCCGATCGAGGTCTCCCCTTTCCGGCCCCGGCGCAACGCCGGGGCCGTTTGCATTCGATCAGAACTTCCGGTCCCCTTGAAGCAGTCCGCCCAGGAGCTCCCCACCGAGGCCGGCGATGCCCGTCTTCTCGTCGCGAGCCTGGAATCGTGCGGCCGCCATGATGCGGTCGGCGAGGCGAGAGAACGGCAGGCTCTGGAGGTACACGGGGCCGGGCCCGGTCAAGGTCGCGAGGAAGAGCCCTTCCCCGCCGAAGAGCGCGTTCTTGAAGCCGCCGATGAACTGGATGTCATAGTCGACGCTCGGCGAGAAGCCGACGACGCATCCGGTGTCGACGCGGATCTTCTCACCGGCGGCGAGGTCGCGGCGGATCACCGTGCCGCCGGCGTGGATGAAGGCCATCCCGTCGCCCGTGAGCCGTTGGAGGATGAAGCCTTCCCCGCCGAAGAGCCCTGCACCGATGCGCCGGGTGA
>VSDC01000049.1:0-9605 GCA_047459275.1 Gemmatimonadota bacterium | reverse complement strand
CAAGGAGCCCTTCCGGATCTCTTCCGGACTCACTCATGAACGCACCGTCCTCCTCGTCAAGCTCGACGATGAAGATGGCACACGCGGCTACGGCGAATGCGTTGCGGGCGAAGAGCCTAACTTCTCCTATGAAACCGTCGACACCGCCCGCCTCGTGCTGCAGCGGTTCCTGATCCCTGCCATCCTCGGCCGGGAGTTCGATTCGGCCAGGGACGTGGCCGCGGCCCTCGATCGCGCGGCCAAAGGGCACAACATGGCCAAGGCCTCCCTCGAGATGGCTGCGTGGGACCTGGAGGCCAAGCGCCGTGGTGTCTCCCTCGCTCGCCTCCTGGGTGGGACCAGGGATGCCGTCGCCGCTGGAGTAAGTATCGGCATCCAACCCGACATCGACACACTCATCGAGCGCATCGAGCGCTACCTATCGGAGGGGTATCAGCGAATCAAGATCAAGATAACCCACGGATGGGACGAGCTGGTCCTCGACCGGGTACGCGCGAGGTTCCCCGACATCCCGCTCACGGTCGATGCGAACGCCGCGTACGACCCGGCGGAGATGCGTCACATCCTCGCCCTCGACCGCTTCGACCTCGCCATGATCGAGCAGCCCTTCGGCGCGGACGAGCTCCTCGCGCACGCCGAGCTGCAGGCGGAGATGCGCACTCCCATCTGCCTGGACGAGTCCATATCGAGCCCGGGCCGTTGCGCCGACGCGATCGCGCTCGAGAGCGGGCGGATCGTGAACATCAAGCCCGGACGCGTCGGCGGCCACACCGCTTCCATCCGCGTCCACGACCTGTGCGCCGAGGCGGGGATCCCCGTCTGGTGCGGCGGGATGCTCGAAACGGGGATCGGCCGGGCTCACAACGTCGCCCTGGCGTCGCTCCCGAACTTTCGCCTCCCGGGCGACACGTCCGCCAGCAACCGGTACTGGGACCGGGACATTGTGCATCCGGCCTTCGAGCTCAGGCCGGACGGCACGCTGGCGGTCCCGACCGGACCCGGGATCGGCGTCGAAGTCGACGAGGAGTACCTGGCTGCCATCCAGGACGATGTCACGACCTTCACGGCGGGCGGGTCGTGACGTCGCGCGCGTGTATTGCTAACGTCCTTGCGGCACGATACTTTATCCAATTGCGTCCACGCCCAAGTCGGCGCGACACATCGGCCACAACCGGCGCGGGCGAGCGCGCCCGGCATGCGTGACCCGGGCGGATCGGCGGCCCGTTTTCACCATCTTCACAATGCGCTGGAGCGATGCTGCTTCCGTGCCTCGTCCCCGGGACGGTAGGCGTACCCTGGCTGTGAGGGTACCGATCTACGCGTGTCCGGGCGGGATCGGGCGTGACCGGTGGATCCGGCACGTGAGCGCCGGTACAGGGCACGACCCGTGGGGGTGGCTGCGAACAACGGGAACGTGAGCGGGGGAGAGCCTACGACCGAACCGGACCGCAACCCTGCTTCGCTGGAGCGGCGGTACGCCGCCCTCGTCGACGTGACCCGGCTTCTCGGTAGGAGCGCGGGGCCGGCGGAGCTCTTCCCCGCCCTTCACGCCCCCATCCGGAGCGTCCTCCGCTGCACCTCGTTCGTGGCCGGGCTCTACGACGTGGCCGGGCCGATCCAGCCGATCTACCGCGATGGGGATGCCGGGGCGTGCCTCGATTACGTCGCGAAAAAGCTGGACCGGCTCCAGGGCGGGGAGGTGGTGAGCGGCGAGGGGCCGGCCGCGTACTACATTGCCGCGCCGCTGCGCCGAGACGACCGCTTCCTGGGGTGTCTCGTCGCCGAGCGCGCGGTCGAGCCGTTCACCTCCGAGGACGAGAGCTTCCTGGGCGCCGTCGCCAACCTGGTCGGCGCGGCCGTGGATGCGGCATGGCTCTCGGTCCTTGCCCGGCGCCGCGGCGACGAGATCGAGCGGCTGGATGCCGCGGCCCGGGACCTGGGCGCCTCGCTCGACCTGGACGAGGTCGTCCAGCGCGTCGCGGATCACGCCCACATGTTGGTCGGGAAGCCGATCGTCGTCTGGCTCGTGGACAACGACTGGATCCGTGCCGTCGCGCGGGCCGGAGGGGCGCTGGTTGGCATCGGCGAAGAACGGATGCTCACGCCGGCCGAGGAGGCGCGGATCCGCAAGAGCGCGGAAGCGCTCCGCGAGGCCCTCGACATCGTCGACGACGAGGCGCGGTCGGCCGTCCTCGGGCTCCCTCTGAGCACGGCCGCGGGGTCGTGGGACCCGGCGCTCGCCGGCCGGATCACGACGCCGCTCATGCTCGGTCAGCGGCTGGTCGGGTTCCTGGCCGTCGGCCCGTGGATCGAGGACGTGCCCGACCGCGAGAAGCTCCGACTCCTGCTTCGCATGGCGCCGTACGCCGCGTCCGCAATAGAGAACGCGCGCATGCACGCCGAGCTGCGGGAGCTATCGTTGACCGATCCGCTGGTGCAGCTCCCGAACCGACGCCAGCTCGACCTCTTCCTGGAACGGGAGTTCGCCGCCGCCACCCGTGGACGCGCCCTCAGCTTCGTCCTTTTCGACCTCGACCACTTCAAGGAGTACAACGACACGTTCGGCCACCGAGAAGGAGACGACGCGCTCGTCCTCTTTGCCCGAGTCCTTCGCGAGGAGACCCGGTCGATGAATCTCGCGGCGCGCTATGGCGGCGAGGAGTTCGCCGCGGTGCTCTCCGGCACCGGGAAGGCGGGCGGCCGGCTCCATGCGGAACGGATCCGACGCCGGGTTCTCCAGGAAACCGCGGGCCGACTCAGCGTGAGCGCGGGAGTGGCCGAGTACCGGCCGTGGATGAAGAGCCCGATCGAGCTCATCGTGGCCGCGGATCGTGCGCTTTACCGCGCGAAGATGGAGGGGCGCAATCGGGTGTGCGTGGCGGAGGATTAGGGAGGCGAACGACCGGCGCCGGGTCCGCTCTCCCGAGCGCACTCCGATTCTCGGTGGTTGCGCGCCTCAGCTCGGGTCCTGCTCGTCCCGGCCGTCCCGCAACAGCTCGCGCGCCGCGCCGAGGAACCACACGAACACGGCGACGGATCCCGCCACGAGCACCACGATCGCCGACCAGGTGACGATGTCCCAGCCGTTCACGAGATCTCCTCGTCGTTGACACGTGCTTCCGCCGGCACAACCCGCGGTCCGATACGCGAGGCATCATCCGCCGCGCGCGGCCGCCCGACCCGGTGGCCGACCGCGTAGCCGATGATGGAGGCCGGCAGCGCGAAGAGGAGCGCGTAGTCCTGCCAGAGCGCGAGCGTCCGGCCGCCGACATCGACGGTCCAGATCCGGGTTCCCCACTCCGGGTCGTCGGCGCCGAACGCCGTGACGAGCGCGTAGTACGCGATCGCGACGCCGAGCCCCGCGAGGCTCGAGGCGAGCCCCGCGGCCGGCCGCGGCTCCCACGGCGCGTAGAGCGCGACGAGGAGCGGCACCAGCGCGCTCGCGACCAGCGCCGTGCTCATGAAGATCCACGCCGAGACGACCGTCTGGAAGAAGAGCGCGAAGAAGACGCAGGCGACGGCGGAGACGACGATCATCCACCGCGTGAGGCGGAGCGTCGACGCGTCGTCCATGTCGGGGCGGAAGAGCGGCCGGTAGATGTCGTACGCCAGGTTGCCGCCGGCGATGAGCAGGTACGAATCGATGGTCGACATGGCGGCGGCGAGCGCCCCGGCGATGAATAGCCCCGTGAGCCCGGCCGGGAGCGCGTCGATCACCACGGTCAGCAGCGCGTAGCGCGGCTCGACCTCCAGCCCCCGCGCCGCCGCGGCCATCCCGAGCACGGTCGCGACCCAGTCGTACGCAGCCCAGAGCACGATCCCGAGGAGCAGCGCGGCGAGCACGGCGCGGTAGCTGACCGCCGCGAAGATGCGCTGATAGAAGGCCGGCTCGATCAGCGCGCTCAACGCCGAGCCGGCGAAGACGAGGAGCACCCACACGGGGTACGTCCCCATCGGCTCGAAGTACGTCGCCGGCAGCGCCGCCTGCATGCCAGACATCCCGCCCAGCTCCCTGAGCGTGAGCGCCGCCGCGATCCCCAGCGTGACGCACATGAGCACGAACTGGAGCGTGTCCGTGAGCGCATCGGCCAGGAGCCCGCCGAGGAGGGTGTACGCCACCGAGACGACCGCGCCCACGATCACGCCGACCGGGAACGGCACGCCGGCCATGACGTCGAGGAGGACCCCGATCCCCATGACGCTGATCAAGGGCAGCGAGTAGAACGCGCTCGCGATCGCCACGACCACGCGCGTGCCGCGGCCGTAGTAGTGATCCGCCACGTCCGGGAGCGAGAGGAAGTCGTGGCCTCGGAGCTTGCGCGCCACCACCAAGGCGGCGATCAGGATCACGAGGTAATACGGGCGGGTGTAGCCGAAGAAGCCGACCACGCCCTCCTGGTAGCTGACCTCCGAGTTCCCGAAGAGGACGTCCAGGCCGTAGTACGTCGAGACGAGCGTGCAAACGAGGAGCGGCGTCGTGAGTCGGCCGCCGGCCACGAAGTAATCCCGGAAGCCGTGGATCCGGCTCGAGACCAGGACGCCGACGCCGAGCATCATGGCCACGTACACGCCGACCACGGCGAAGTCGATCGCGTGCATGATCGTCTGGGACCCCGCTACTCGTCCAGCGATCCGCCCACGGGCCCCGTCGCGGCGAGGGAGCGGGCCAGCTCCCAGACCCGACGGACGTGGGACTCGGTCGTGCGCAGGTTCCCGATCGCGAGCCGGAGCGCGAACTTGCCGTTCACGCGCGTGTGCGACAGGAACACCTCACCCGTTGCGTTGAGCCGCTCCAGGAGGGCCGCGTTCAACGCTTCGAGCTCTGCCTCATCAGCGCCCGCAGGCCGGTAGCGGAAGACGACGACGGACATCGGCACCGGCATGAGGCGCTCGAAGTCTTCCGACTCGTCGACCAGAGAGGCGAAGAGCCGGGCCAGCCGCACGTGCTCCCGTAGCCGGTTCGCGATCCCCTCCGTGCCGAAGTAGCGCAGCACGAACCACAGCTTGAGCGCCCGGAAGCGACGGCCCAGCGCGACGCCGTAATCCATCAGGTTGCGCACCTCGGGCGCTTCGTTCGTCTTCAGGTACTCGGGCACCAGGCTGAAGGCGGCGCGCAGGACCTCGGGGCGGCGTGTGTAGAGCGCCGAGCAGTCGGCGGGCGTGAAGAGCCACTTGTGGGGGTTGATGACGAAGGAGTCTGCGCGGTCGCACCCGGCCAGCACCGACCGGTACTCGGGGACGATCGCGAGCGACCCGCCGTACGAGGCGTCGACGTGGAGCCAGAGTCTTTCGCGCTCGCAGACCTCGGCGATGGCCGGGACCGGATCGATCGCGGTCGTCGACGTCGTTCCCACCGTGGCGACGACGGCGATCGGCCGGATCCCGCGCGCCCGATCGTCGGCGATCGCACGCTCGAGCGCGGCGACGTCCATGCGGTGCTCGGCGTCGGTCGGTACGCGGACCAGGCCATCGAGGCCGAGCCCCAGCGTGAGCACTGCCTTGTCGACGCTGGAGTGCGCTTCCGCCGAGCAGTAGACCCGCAGCCGCGGCAGCTCGGGGCGGCCTGCCAAGCCCGACTGCCGGACGCCGAGCCCCGCCGCCTCGCGCGCCGCGGCGAGGGCGTAGAGCGTGCTCGAGGAGGCCGTGTCGTTGATCGTTCCCTCGAACCCTTCCGGCAGGCCGATCAACTGGCGCAGCCAGTCGAGGGCGACCTCCTCCAGCTCCGTCGCCGCCGGACCGGTCCGCCAGAGCATGGCGTTCACGTTGAGCGCGGCGGCGAGCATCTCGCCCAGGATCCCCGGCCCGGAGCCGGTGATCGCGAAGTAGGCCATGAAGCCCGGGTGGTTCCAGTGCGTCGTCGCCGGCACGATCAGGCGCTCGAAATCCGCGAGCACCTCCTCCATCGGCTCGGGGCGCGATGGCGGGAAAGCGGGGAGCGCGGCACGCACGCTGCCGGGTGCGACGCGGGGGAAGACCGGCCAGCGCGTCGGATCCGCGAGGTAATCGGCGATCCAGTCCACGACCGCGTGGCCGTGGCGGCGAAACGCTTCGGGGTCCATATCCCCGAGGCCGAGCTGGCCGGTGTCGAGGGAATCGACGGTCATCGCACACTCACTTTCGGTCGTTCGCGCGTCGCCTACCCGGTGGGCGCGCTGCAGCGCTCATTATACGTGGCTCCCCGGGGTCGCCACTACCTCGGTGGTGGCCACCTCACGCGGCTCGCGCTCACCTCTGCGGCTCGCGCTCACCTTGCGCGGTCCCGCGAGCGCCGCTCCATTGTCCAACTCGCGCGCACCCGGTCGGCCACGTCGGCGCCGACCCGGTGGAAGAGGAACCGATGGGTACTCTCATGGCTGCACGCCAACCGACGCTCGCAAGGGCCATCGCCTCGGCCGGAGCCCTGCGCCTCGCGCTCCTGATCCCGTTCCTCGCCGCTTGCGCTAGCGCGCCCGCCGCACGCCCCGGCCGGCCATCGCTCTCCCAGGTCGCCGACTCCGCGATCGCCGCGCCGCCCCTCGACCGCACGCAGTGGGGGATCGAGGTCTACGATCCCGAACGAGGTCGCGCGCTCTACCGGCTGAACCCGGAGAAGCACTTCATCCCGGCGTCGAACGCGAAGCTGGTGACGGCCGCCGCGGCCATGTCGGAGCTGGGGCCGGAGTATCGCTACCGGACCGAGCTGTACGCAGTCGGCGCCGCCGACTCCGACGCCGGGTCGCTCGTCGTCGTCGGGAGCGGAGACCCGACGATGTCCGCCCGCTTCTTCGAGAGCGACCTGGCGCCCATCGAGGCGCTCGCCGACTCGGTCCACGCCGCCGGGATCCGCCGGATCACCGACGGGCTCATCATCGACGCGAGCCGGTTCGACGACCGGTTCGTCCACCCCTCGTGGGAGGTGGGCGACCTGCCGTGGCCTTACGCCGCGCCCGTGGCGGCGTTCGCGATCGCCGAAGCCGCCGCGCAGGTCGTCGTCACGCCCGGCGCCGCGCCCGGCGAGCCGGCGGTCCTCGCCTGCCCCGAGCCGACCGAGGCGTTCACCGTCCGGAACCGGATCGTCACGGACAGCGCGGGCGCCCGGACCCTCGTCCGCGTCGAGCGCAGACCCGGATCCTACGACCTCGACCTCTCGGGCACGATCGCCCTCGACGCGGCGCCGGACACGCTCCGCCTCTCGGTCGTGGAGCCGGCGCTCCACGCGGGCCGCGCGCTCCGGGCGGCCCTCGAACGGCGCGGGATCGACGTCGCAGGCGACGTGCGCGTCGTCTACGACACGGTCGAGGCCGCCGCGTTGCGGGCGGCGATGCGCGGTCTCGACGCCGCGCTACCCGGCGACACGACGAACGCGTCTGCCCGCCTCATCGCCGCCTGGACCTCGCCGCCGATGCGCGAGATCATTGCGGCCATCCTGGAGCCCAGCCAGAATTGGATCGCCGAACAGGTGCTCAAAACGCTCGGCGCCGAGCACGCGGGTCACGGCACCTGGGCCGCCGGACGCGACGTCGTGCGGCGCTACCTCATCGATGTCGTGGGGATCGACTCGACCGCGGTCTACCTGGTCGACGGATCCGGGTTGTCGGCCCAGAACCTGCTCACGCCGCACGCGATCGTGCAGCTCCTCGACCATGTGCGGCGCCAGCCCTGGGGCATCGAATACCGTGACGCGCTCCCCGAGCCGGGCGAGCCGGAGAGCACGCTGGAGGATCGGCTCCAGGGGCTCGAAGGCCGCGTCCACGCCAAGACCGGGACCATCACCCACGTCAACACGCTCGGCGGATACGTGCGGTCCGCGGATGGACGCGACCTGATCTTCAGCGTCATGACGAACGCTTCCGGCGTGCCCGGGAGCGCCGTGCGACGGGCGATCGACCGCATCGTCCAGGCAATCGCCGCAACAGGAGGGCGGGAATGAATCGATGGAAGAAGGGGCTGCTCGTCACGCTCGGAGTCGCTGTCGCATTCGCCGCAGGATTCGGATGGCAGTACCTGCGCGCCGAGCGCCTCGAGCGTCGCGTCGCCGATCTGGAGCGCGACCTCACCTTCCAGGTGCTGGCCACCGAGCTGGGCGTCGCCGCGGTCGAGGCGAACCGCAGTAGCTACGAGTCCGCACGGCGCATGGCGAGCGAATTCTTCACGGGGCTCCAGGCCTCGATCGACCGGGCTCCGGCGGAAGTCAGGGGCGAGCTGTCCTCGATCCTTGCCCGTCGCGACGACGTCATCACCGACCTGTCCCGGAGCGTGCCGGCATCGGCCGACACCCTCGCCGACTTCTTGATCCGCTTCCACCTGGCCTGGTCGGCGGTACGCACCGGCGCGGAGCACGGGGCGGGTGACACCGTGGAGGCACACGTGCAATGACCGCACCGGGCGCCTCTCACGAGCAGGGAACGCCACGACAGGGCGACGGTGCGAGGGGCGACCGCAACGGGAGGACGGCGCGCGCCGCGGCCGATGGCCAGACGGCGCGCCCCCCGGCCGGCAGCGGTTGGGTCGCCACGGGCGTTCTCCGCGAGCTCGTCGCCCGCTTCCGCGAGAGCGCCGCTTCCCTCCCCGACCGCGTCTGGCGCCGCTGGGCAAGGGCCCTCGCCGCCGGGACCGCCATCACCATCGCCGTCGTCGTCGGCCTCGTCCACTCCGGCCGCTACCTCGCCGACAATGGAGCCTTCGACTGGGAGCCTTCGTTCCTGCGCGCCCTCGACGCGTCGTTCCCCGTCTCCTTCAGCGTCGCAATCTGGCTCCAGACGCTCGGGACCGACATCACCCTCGCCCTCGTCGTGGCGTTCGCCGCCAGCATCGCGGCCTGGGACCGGCGACCGCTCCACGCGCTCTCGATCGTCATCGCGTTCGTGGGGGCCGACCTGATCGTGCGGTTCGCGTGGATGCTCTGGGATCGGCCGCGGCCCGACCTCATCCTGGACGGCGCCGCGGCGCCCGGATTCGCGTCGTTCCCCTCGGGCCACATGACGGAGAGCACCGCCGTCTACGGGCTCCTCGCCTTCCTGTGGGCGCGCTCCTCCGCCAGCACCGCCGAGCGCGCAACCGCCGCCGCGCTTGCCGCGACCACCATCCTCCTCGTCGGGCTCGGCCGAATGAGGATCGGCGCCCATTGGCCGACCGACATCCTCGCCGGCGCGCTCGTCGGATCCGTCTGGCTGGCCACGCTCGTCACGGCGCTCTCTCGCGCCGAGCAGGCGGCAGAGAGCTAGCGCCTCAATCCGCCGCCGCGACCGCGACCTCCGGGCGACTCGAGATCGCGGCCCGCATCGCGCGGTACCCCTCTTCCAGAAAGTATTGCGTGCGCGTGAAGTCGAACGTGGAGATCCCGTCCAGCCGCGGCCGGACGTAGATCATCGGGGGGCCGCTCCAGTTCCGCAGGACCGACTGGCGGCGTGCGTAGCTCATGATGTCGAACACGCGATGGTGGATCGCCACCATCCCCTTCGAGATCGTGTCCAGCGAGTCCTTGACCGGGCCAGCCGACACGTCCACGGCAACGATCAGATCGGCGCCCCGGTCCCGCGCCCGCTCCACCGCGAGCGCGTCGCCGACGCCGCCGTCCACGAAGTGCTGCCCCCCGATCTCCGCCGGCGGGTAGAAGAGCGGCAGCG
>VSDC01000491.1:0-1980 GCA_047459275.1 Gemmatimonadota bacterium | reverse complement strand
GCCCCCGGGACGCGGTTGGTCGAGGCGGAGCTCGCCCAACGGCTTGGCGTGAGCCGGACGCCCGTTCGGAGTGCGCTGGTCAAGCTGCGGCAGGAGGGGTATGTCACCGCGGCTTCCGATGGGCAACGGACCCGTCTCAGCGTCTCGCCTCTCACCGCCGAAGACGCCAAGGAGCTCTGGGCTGTGGTCGCGGCCGTCGAGGGGCTTGCGGTCCGAAAGGTCGCGGCCGCGCATGCGGAAGTGCGAAGGCGTGCAGTCTCGGCGCTGCGCTCGATCAACGGCGCCCTCCACGAGCTGGCGGTCGAGAACGATCCGGACCCCAACCGGATCTTCGATCTGGATTCTGATTTCCACCGGACGCTCGTCTCCTGGGGGGCGGGGCCTCGCCTCCTCGTCCTGCACGAATCGATCAAGCCGCAAACCGAACGCTACTTTCGTATTTACACGATCTCGATCGTCGATCGGATCGATGTATCCGTGGCCGAGCACGAGCAGATCGTGGCGGCCATCGAAGCCGGGGATCCCGATGCGGCGGTACGGGCGGTGGAGGCCAATTGGCATAACGGTGCGGAGCGATTGGTCCAAGCGATCGAAAAGCTGGGCGAGCGCGGATCCTGGTAGGGGGTTCCCGTAACGCGCAAGCACCGAGATGGTGGCAGGGGGATCCGCGGCATTGGCGGCGTTCTCACTGGCGTGTGAGCTCGGCCGATCCTCATCCCCTCTTGCCCCTTGGCGTCGGGTCGCGTATAATGCACCCCACATTGTATACCAATTTGCATCCCGAGGGCGAAGAACGGCCCTTGCGGGGCGCCTGTGGCGCGGCACGCGCCTTGCCGCGCGGAACGCGTCTCTCGGCTCCGAAGTCCCGAAGAGCGTCCGGTGGCGAGAGCCGGGGCGAGCTCGACAGCTTGGCCACGTGCCGCAGGCACAGGGTCCATGGGCGGGAGCGTCGGGGAGCGCTCGCCGCCCGGATGTCCGACAACAAGACCTTCCGAAGTACACGATCCGACCAGGCCCGAAGCGTGGCCTGATCCGTCGGTTGCTTATTTGTCCTGGTCGATTTCTCGACCGGGCGGCGCGTCCGGCACGCGCCGAGTAAACCCAGGTTTCTCCGTGACATTTCGCTGAACGTCGTGCGCTGGCGGGTTTCCGCAGATTGTGGGCAGCGCAGTGGGCGAAGCCTGGCCGTTCGTGGCGAACGGAGAGTTCCGAACGCAGAGCAGTCGAGCCGGACAGAGCTTCGCTCGCGGACTCGCGAAGGCGCGGCTCGGGCCTGGCCGGCCGCCGCGGAGTCCAAGGGCAGGCGTCTCACCCTTTCCACCCAATCGTCGTGAGGTGGCGCATGCACAGGATACCCAGGTTCACGCTGGCTGCGGTCGCAGCGATGTTGGCGCTGGCGGTTTCGGATGCGCTGGCGCAGACCGGATCGATCACGGGTTCCGTGATCGACCGGGACACCCGACAACCCCTCGCCGGCGTCCAGGTCCACGTGCCGAGCCTCGGTCGCGGAATGGTGACCGCGGCGAACGGGCGATTCCTGATCACCGACGTTCCGGTCGGCACCTACGAGGTCGAGGCCCAGCTCCTGGGCTACGGGACGGGTCGGCAGACGGTCGAGGTTCGCGCCGGCGAGGCCGCGGTCGTCACCTTCGAGCTCGTGGTCAGCACGATCACGCTCGACGAGCTCGTGGTCAGCGGGTCTCCCGCCGGGGTGCAACGGCGGCGTGCGATCGGGACGTCGATCGCCTCGATCGACGTGGAAACGAGGCTGCGCGATGCCCCGGTCATGCGCGTCCAGGACCTCCTCCAGGGTCGTGAAGCGGGCGTGGTCAGCATGGCGGCGAGCGGCACGGTCGGGGCGGCGGGCCCGCTCCTGCTCCGGGGAATCACCAGCCTGACCCAGGACAACCAGCCGCTGATCTACATCGACGGCGTCCGGATCGACCAGAGCAACACCAACCTGGTCTCCCTCGGCGGGCA
>VSDC01000048.1:0-9609 GCA_047459275.1 Gemmatimonadota bacterium | reverse complement strand
GGTGGATTCCCCGGCTCTCCGGTCGCCGCCGCGCGCCCCCGGCGACGCGGAGAGTACTTCCACGATATCTGCACCGGCGCCGGTTGCGCCGGAGTGCAGGCGCGCGTAGTTCCGAATCTCCTTCGGATGTCGTGTTCCCAGGCGCCAGCTCGCCGTGGTCGCCCGGGCCCCAATCCCATCTTCCCGCGATCGGCCGCCACGGCCTATGCCCGCTGCCCGACCGTCGTTGCGAACGGCCCCGAGCAGCGCACTGGATGCTAGGCGTTCTCGTTATTACCCGCCAGTACCCCCGATCGTGGCGTTCGTCGGTGAAGCGGTGCCGTACCGCCTGCTCCGTCCGAGCAACGCGTCCAGGCGCGTCCCAATGGCTTCCGCTCCTTCCTCGACGACCACGCCCTGCTCCAGGACCCAGAGGTCCAGCTCGGGGGCGAGGGTCGCCAGTTTCACCGCGTCCTTGGCCGTTGTCACGATCGGCCGGCCGGCCGCTACGGCCGCGATCCGCTTCACGTCGTCCGCGTCGTAGGCGTGGTGGTCTCGATAGAGCACCGCATCGACGACGTTCGCGCCCGCGGCGACGGCGTTGGCCACGAAGTCTCCGGGCCGCGCGATCGCGGCCACGGCGATGACCTCTCCGGCGGGCGGATCCGCTCGACGCTCGCCCACCGTTTCCAGAGTATCGGCCGTGCCCTCCGACGCCACACCGCCGCGCAGGTCCGGTGCCGGCGCGCCGTCGCCGCCGACCAGCACGTTCCCGGCGTACACCCGTGCCCGGCTCCACCCCATCGGCCGGAGGTGCACTCGCGCGATCGTCGCATCGGGCGCCCAACGCCGGACCGCGGACGCGACTTCGGAGGCCGTCTCGGCCGGCGCCGTGCGTCGCGTCACCACCACAATGTCCGCGCGGTGCAACGCCTTCGGCGGCTCCCGCCAGGGCCCGCGGGGCAACAGCTTCGGCCGCGCCGTCCAGCCCTCGGCGGCAACGAGCACCACGTCCAGATCGCGAGCCAGGCGCCGGTGCTGAAAGCCATCGTCCAGGACGACGACGTCGGCCCCGGCTTCGATCGCCCGTGCTCCGCCCGCGATGCGGTCGCGGCCCACGATCACCGGGACGTCCGGGTACCACGTCCGATGGAGCGCCGGCTCGTCCGGCGCGTACCCCCCGTGCAGCACCGCCGGCCTCGCACCGCGTCGTCGCAGCTCTTCGACGACCCAGCGCGTGACCGGCGTCTTGCCCGTGCCCCCGACCGATATGTTCCCAACGCTGATGACCGGTATCCCGACCCGGTGCTGGCGCCGTACGCCACGGGTGTAGAGCGCGTGATACGCTCCCGAGAGAATCCGGTACGCTGCCTCGCACGGCATCAGCGCGGCCAGCAGCACCGCGCCTGCGACACCCGCTTCTCCGCGCCAGATCCGTTCGACCCCGGTCGCGAATCGGAGCGCCGTATCCGCCGTGGTCTGCTCACCGGCGCCCCGGTCCATCGACCACCTCCAGGAGCCGGTTCAGCTCCGCCTCGAGGCGACGGCCGATCGCCTCGATCTCCTCCGGCCCCGCGTCGCGCGGAACCTCGAACGGCGGTCCGTATGCCACGCGGATCCGGGCGAACGGCTTCGGGACCAGGAACCGGTCCCAGCTCTCGAACCACCACGCCCGATCGGCTCCCGCCGCCACCGGGACCATGGGAAGTCCGGTCGCACGCGCCGCGGCCAGGACGCCGGGCTTGAGCTTCTGCCTCGGGCCGCGCGGGCCGTCGGGCGTGATCGCGATCGTCCGCCCGGACCGCGCCAGACGCACGATCTCCCGCAGCGCCGGCATGCCGCCCCGACTGCTCGAGCCCCGCACGGCATCGTACCCCCACCTCCGGAGTACCCGGGCGATGTACTCGCCATCCTCGGAGCGGCTGATCAGTCCGACCATCCCGCGCCCGCGGTGGTAATAGCCGGCGGGGAGCAGCCGACCGTGCCAGATCACCATGAAACAGGGGGTGCCGCGGTCCCGGACCGGCGCGTAGTTCTCTTCGCCGATGACGTCGAACGTCGCCGTCCGGAACAGCGCATCCAGGACGCACCCACCAACCGAACCGGCCAGCCGGAAACGCAGCCCATCCCTCATGCCGCGGCTCTCACGCCCATCCCTCATGCCGCGGCTCCGAGCAGTTCCTCGGCGAGCTCGGCCACCCGGGCGGCGGCACCCGGCGGCCGGCCGTCCGTCGGAGCCAACGCCGCCCTGACCCGCTCGAGGCCGGCCACCACCGACCCGCGCCTGGGGCTCCCCGGATCCAGGAGCGGGTCCAGCGCATCCGCCAGCGCCGCCGGCGTCGCCTCGTCCTGAATGAACTCCGGGACGAGACGCTCCCCGGCCACGAGGTTGACGAGGCCGATGTGGTCGACGCGGACGAGTCGCTTGGCAAGGGCGTACGTGAGCCGGCTCGTGCGATACGCGATGACCATCGGCGTCCCGGCCAGCGCGGCCTCGAGCGTCGTCGTCCCAGACTTCACGAGGGCCGCCGTGGCGTGGGCCAGGAGCGCGCGAGAGTCACCCGTCTCCGGGTACGGCGCCCGGTCGTACGCGTGGGCGGCCACCGCGCCCGATGCCGCGATCACCGGTTGGAGCCCCGGCCGCCGACGACGGAGCAGTTCGGCCGCCTCGACGAATATGTCGAGGTGCCGCGCGACCTCCTGGGCCCTGGAGCCCGGGAAGAGCGCGAGCACCGGACGCTCGGGGTCCAAGCCATGGGCGGCGCAGAACTCCTCCCGTCCGGTCACCTGCGGCGCCGCGTCGAGGAGCGGATGCCCGACGAAACGAACCTGCGCGCCCGCCTCCCGGAAGATCGGCTCCTCGAACGGCAGCACGACCGCAAGCCGGTCCGTCTCCTCTGCTAGACGACGGATCCGGCTGCGATGCCACGCCCAGACCTGGGGTGCGATGTAATAGAGGACCGGGATTCCCGACGCCCGAGCCGCCCCGGCCAGACGGAGGTTGAAGCCCGGGTAATCGATCGGAAGGACCAGATCGGCCCCGCGCGACGCCATCTCGTCGCGGAGCCGACGGAACAGCTTGAAGAAGAAAGGCAAACGACCTGCGACTTCGGCGAAGCCCATCACAGCCAGGTCGCGCAGGTCGGCAAGGAGTTCGACGCCTTCCTCGGCCATGCGAGGCCCGCCGAGCCCGAAAAGCCGCGCCGACGGCCAGCGCCGCTTCAGTTCACGGGCGACCGCGGCTCCATGGAGGTCGCCCGACGGCTCGCCCGCAGACAGCAGGATCGTCGGTGTGGACACCGTCAGAAAGCCCGGCCGAGGTAGTAGATCGCAAGGAGTACCAGGATGAGCCCCAGGATCTGCTTCCACAGGCGCGGCGGCCGCGCCAGGTGGCCGGTCATCCCCTCTTTACGCTCGCGCCGAACTCGAATGAGCGACATGCTGCTCGATCCGTTCTACGATCTCAAGCGCGACGGCGAGCGCCCGTCGGCCGTCCTGCCCCGATACCGCAACCGGTGCACGGCCGGCCACTGCGTCCACGAAGCTCTCGAGCTCGCAACGCAGTGGCTCGCGCCCGTCGCCCTGGAGCGGGATCCGCTCGATGACTGCCTCCAGCGACGGGGCCGCCAGTGGCACGCCCGGCTCGAACACGAGCCCCGGGCGCAGGCGAAGGAATTCGCCGACGCCCGCCGCGAGGTCCAGACTGATGTACCCGGAGCGCTGGAAGAACCGGATCTTCCGCTTCCGCTCCATGGATACCCTGCTCGCGGTCAGATTCGCCACGCCGCCACCCTCGAACTCGATCCGTGCGTTGGCGATGTCCGGGCTCGCCGTCAACACCGGCACGCCCACCGCCGCGATCGACGTCACTCGCCGCGAGGCGAGGCTCAGCACGAGGTCCAGGTCGTGGATCATGAGATCCAGGACGACCGCCACGTCCGTCCCCCGCGTCCCGAACGGCGCCAGCCGATGGCTCTCGATGAAGAGCGGCTCGTCCAGATACGGCTCGCACGCCCTCAGCGCCCCGTTGAAGCGCTCCACGTGCCCGATCTGGACCAGGGCGCCCGTCGAGGCAGCCGTGTCCAGGATCCGGTCCGCCGCCTCGAGCGTGGGCGCGATCGGCTTCTCGACCAGCACGTGCACGCCTCGCTCCAACGCGGCGCAGGCCACCTCTTCGTGCGCCGTCGTCGGAACCGCGACCACGAGCGCGTCCACGGCGTCGAGGAGCGGGTACAACTCGCCGAAGGCCGCGGCGCCGAGCGTTGCCGAAACCTCTGCCAGCCGCTCGGGATCGATGTCGTGGATCCCGACCAGCTCTACGCCCGGGATCTCCCGCAGGATGCGAGCGTGGTGGAAACCCAGGCTCCCGACCCCCGCAACGCCGACCCTGACGGTCCCCGCCATTGCCGTCTCAGAGCGTGATGCCCCGCTCGCTCGCCTCGATGAAGGCAAGCATGTGCTCCAGTTCCGGGATCATCGGGAGCTCCTCCCGCGCCCGACGCACCGCCTGCGACACGTTGAGAGAGGACTGGAAGATCAGCCGGTACGCCCGCTTCAGCGTCAGGCGCACGTCCTCGGGGAACCCGCGCCGCTGGAGCCCGACCGTGTTCAACCCGTACGTGGCGATCGGACTGCCCGCCGCCCGGACGTAGGGCGCTACATCCTTCTGTACACGGGACGCGCCGCCGACGAAGGCGTGGCAGCCGATCCGGACGAACTGGTGGATCGCCGTCAGCCCGCCCACGCTCGCCCAATCCTCGATGACCACGTGACCCGCCATGTTCACGGCGTTCGCAAGGATCACGTGGTTTCCCAGCACGCAGTCGTGCGCCACGTGCACGTAGGCCATCAGGAGGCAGTCGTCGCCGATCTGGGTCCGGCCCAGCGCCGCGGTACCGCGGTTCAGCGTCGCGTACTCCCGCACGACCGTCCGGTCGCCGATGATCAGCTTCGTCTCCTCGCCCTGGTACTTGAGATCCTGCGGATCCGTGCCGAGGACGGCTCCCTTGTGAATCCGGCAATCCGAGCCGATCACCGTGTCCCGCTCGATCAGCACGTGGGGCCCGATCTGCGTCCGGTCGCCGATGACCACGTTGGGGCCGATCACCGTGTAAGGCCCGACCACGACGTCCGCACCGAGCTCGGCGCTCGGGTCGATCACTGCGGTCGGGTGCACATCGGCCATCGGGTACGCCTTGGTGTTCAACATTCTGGCGCCTCCCTCAGCGGTCCCGGATCCCGGCCATCATCTCGGCTTCCACCGCGACCTGGCCGTCCACGTATCCCACGCCGCGCATCCGGCAGACGTGGCGCCGCAGTTGCAGCATTTCGAGCTCGAAGCGGATCTGGTCGCCGGGCGTGATCGGGCGCCGCCATTTCACGTTGTCGAGAGCCATGAAGTAGATCGTCTTGTTCTCGACGTCCTCGACCGCTTCCATCAGGAGCAGTCCTCCCACCTGCGCCATCGCCTCGATCACCAGCACGCCCGGCATGACCGGGTGCCCCGGGTAATGGCCCTGGAAGAACGGCTCGTTGATCGTGACGTTCTTGATCCCCACGATCCGCTTCCCCGACTCGAACTCCAGGATCCGATCCACCAGGAGCATCGGGTAGCGGTGGGGAAGGTACTGCATGATCTTCTCGATATCGACGATCGGCTGCCCCTGCCGCTTCCCCGCCGCGCGGATCTCGCGGGCGAGCGCGAGGTTCCCCTCGTGGCTCGGACGGTCGGCAACGACGTGCGCCGCGAGCCGTGCGCCCAGGAGCGCAAGGTCGCCCACCACGTCCCCGATCTTGTGGCGCACGAACTCATCCGGGTAGCGCAGCTCCCCGGATACCACGCTTTCGTCATCCAGGACGACGGCGTTCTCGAGCGACGCTCCCAGCGCGAGCCCCCGCGCGCGCAACGCTTCCGCCTCCTTCAGGAAGCCGAACGTCCGTGCCCCGGCCAGCTCCCGCTCGAACGCCTCCGGCGTCACGTCGAAGGACGCGTATTGCCGCCCCACGACGGGGTGCGGGAAATCGATCGTCGCCGAGATCCGATACGTCGACGCGGGCGCCGCTACGTACGACGCGCCCGACTTGACCTCGGCCGTCACCGCACGGTCCAGAGCGATCACCCGCGCATCGGCATCCTGCGTCTCCGTGCCGGCGCGGGCGAGGACATCGAAGAACGGCCGAAAGCTCCCGTCCCCCACCGGGACCTCCGGCCCGCTCACGTCGATCCAGAGATTGTCGATCTCGAGCGCGGCGACGGCGGCCAGCACGTGCTCCACCGTGTGCACCACCGCCTCGCCCGCCTTCAGGCTCGTTCCACGATCCGTCGACGCGACGTGGTCCAGATCCGCCGGGATCTCCGGCTCGCCGGCAATGTCGACTCGCCGGAACCGGATACCGCTTCCGGCCGGCGCCGGCCGGAAACGCACGCGCGCCGGCGAGCCGGTATGGAGTCCGATCCCTTCGACCTCGGCTTCCGCCGCGAGCGTCTGCTGCTTCGGTGCCGTCATTCTTCCGCCGCCTCTTGACCAAAGAGCGCCCTTTCGAGCGCTCGGATTCGCTTCATCACCTCCGGGAGCCGGAACAGCGCCGCCTGCGCCCGAAGCGCCTCCTTGTGCGGGCGCGCCGGATACCCGCTGTAGACCGCACCGGCCGGCACATCCCCGAATACTCCTGCCTGCGCCGCGATCGTCGCACCGTCGCCGATCGTCACGTGCCCGGGAATCCCGACCTGCCCGGCCAGCGTGACCCCGCGGCCGATGGTGGAGCTCCCCGCCACCCCGACCTGCGCGACCACGATGGAATGGGCCCCGATCCGCACGTTGTGACCGATGTGGACCAGGTTGTCGATCTTGACCCCGTCGCCGATCTCCGTCTCGCCGATCGAGCCACGGTCGATCGTCGTATTCGCGCCGATCTCGACGTCCGCGCCGATCCGGCACCCGCCGACCTGCGGCACCTTCCGATGCGCGCCGTCGGCGAATACGTAGCCGAAGCCGTCGACGCCCACCCGCACGCCCGAGTGGAGGATGCTCCGCGGACCCACCCGAACGCCCGGGTACAGCGTCACATGCGGGTGGAGCACCACGTCGTCGCCGATCTCGCAGTCCTCCCCGATGACGACGTGGGCGCCGATCCTTGCCCGGTCGCCGATACGGGCCCCGCGGCCGATCACCGCGTAGGGACCCACGGCGACAGCCGTACCCAGAACGGCCTCTTCGTGGACGATCGCCGTCGGGTGAACGCCTGCTTCGAAGGGTCGTTCAGGGTACAGACGGTTCAGGACGAGGGCGAGGGCGCGATGCACATCGCGCACGACGATCCGCGTGCGCCCTTCCCCGACCCGGGCCTCCAGCTCCTCCGAAACGAGGAGCGCGCCGGCCTCAGACCGTTGAACGTAGGCGACATACCGCGGATGCGCAAGAAACGACAGCTCCGTGGGCTGTGCACGTTCTAGGGGCGCCACCCCGGAAAGCTCCGGGTCGGCGCCCCCTTTCAACGTGCCCCCCACCAGCGCGGCGATCTCCGATGCCTTCACCGGACCACCACCTCCCTCACGCCGGAGTTTTCGCGTGCCTGTAGAAGCGGAACTCAATTGGAGGCCATGGCCCGCAGCCGGGCCAGGACCTGATCGGTCAGGTCGAGAGCAGGGTCGGCCGCGATGATCGCGCCCGAGGCACGGTCGAAGATGAGCGCGTAGCCGCCCTGCTGCCGGATCTCGTTGATCACCGTTTCGATCCGTTGCATGATCGGCCCCACGAGCTCCTGCTGCCGCTCCTGCGCCTGCCGCTCGTATTGCATGGCCTGCTGCTGGAGCTCGATCTCCTTCTGCTGGATCGCGGCCTGGCGCTGCTGGCGCTCCTGCGCCGCCAGCATCGACTGCTGCTTTTCGTAGTCCGCGATCATCCGGCCGAGCTCCTCCTCGAGCTTCTGCAGCTCAGACTGAAAGCGCTGCATGTCTCGCTCGAACTCTTGCCGGGCTTCGCGCATGCCCGGGGCTTCGGCAAGGATCCTACGCGAGTCGATGTACGCCCATTTCGGGGCGCTCTGCGCCATCGCCGGAGTCACGCCGGCGACCAGCGCCGCTGCGGCGAGAAGAATGCCGTGGAACGTTCGCATTGTCCTTTCTCTCTTTTCGTTAGAATCCTTGCCCACCAAACTTGAAGTGGAACTCCCAGCTCGGCGTGGGCTTGTCGAAGCCGTAGGCGAAGTCGAGCCCGAGAGGACCGAACGGCGTCACGATCGTCAGGCCCACGCCCGCACCCCGGAACAGGCGCGTCGGATCGATCTGGCTCACGTCGCGCCACACGTTACCCGCGTCGTAGAAGAACGACAGCGAGAGGTTGTCGTTGAAGCGCACGGCGTACTCGGCACTCAGCTTGAGGAACGCGTCGCCGAACCGCTGATCGGCGGGAACCCAGCCAGGCTGATCATCGTTCCTGCGGCGCGGCGAGTAACCGCGCGGGGTGATCTCCGTCTCCCCGTACCCGCGCAGAGATTCGCCGAACTGCACGCCACCCATCCAGAACCGCTCGAACGGGAAGAGGCTCGCGTCGCCGAAGATCGCGCCCGTCTTCGCCGTGAGCCCCAGCGCGAAGCGGATCGGCCGGGATCCGGGAGTCTTGCCGCCGACCTCACCGACCGGAACCCACCAGCTGGACGAAGCCGTGTACTTCTGGAAGGCGCCGTCGCCGCCCAGCATGCCGCCGCTGAAGCTCGCCTCGATCTCCTGGCGCGAGCCGTTCGTCGGGAAGAGCGGGCTGTTCAGCCGGTTGCGCATCAACCCGATCGACACCGTGCTCTGCAAGGCGTCCGGAAGGCTGAAGAGCGAGCCCTGAACGCCCTCGGCCTCCGTATATCGCGTCTTCGCCAGCGAGTAGCCCACGAAGACCCGCGTGAAGCGCCGATCCAACGGGAACGGCACACCGAAGCGCAGCGCGCCGCCCATCCGCCGCTGCTCGCCCTCCTCGAACGAGACGAACTGGTTGCCGTAGGCGTAACGCGTGTTGAACAGCGCGACGGACCCGCTGATCCGCGACCCGGCGATCGCCGGATCCGAGTAGCTCGCGTCGAAGTTGTTCGTGTACCGGCCCCACTCCAGCCGCACCCGCCCCGACTTCGCCCTACCGAACAGGTTCGGGTGCTCGTATCCGAAGAAGCCGGTCAGCCCGCCCCAACCGCCGATCGAAGTACCGAAATTGATCGAGCCGGTTTGCTTCTCCTTCACGTTGAAGACGATGTTGACATCGCCGTTCTCGAGCGGCTCGATGTCCGGAGCCGGCATGGGCGTCTCGAAGAAACCCAGCCCCGAGATGGCCTGGTAGCTCTGGAGAAGCGCCTCCTCGTTGTAGACGTCCCCGGGGAATACGTAGATCCGGTCGCGAATGACCTCCTCGTGCGTGAACGTATTCCCGCGGACCAGGACCTGGTTGATGTAAGCGGGCTCGCCTTCGTGGATCCGAAGGCCCAAACGTACCGCAGGCGTGCCGTCCGGCATGCGGATTCGCTCGATCTCCGGCTCGACCTGGGCGTACAGGTAACCGATCGTCCGGTACGTCTGCGCGACGCGACCGGCCGCCTCGAGGAACGCCCCGCGATCGAATACCTCGCCCGCAACCCGCTCCTCGGTCCCGC
>VSDC01000490.1:0-1984 GCA_047459275.1 Gemmatimonadota bacterium | reverse complement strand
GTCGTCACGCTCACGATCTGGCCCAGCAGCGACCGCTGGACGCGACGGACCTCGCCGGTTCCACCGCACGTGCCGCATGCCCGCGGCGCCGCGCCGCCGGCCGAGCCCGTGCCCCCACACGCGTCGCACGGGTCGAAGACCTTGATGCGCAGCGTCTTCCTGGTACCGGACGCGACCTCGGCGAGCTTGAGCGGAAGACGCAACTGCATGTCCGGCCCCTTCCGCCGCCCGCCCCGCGACCGGCGGCCGCCGGTGAACAGGTCCTCCAGCCCGAAACCGCCGAAATCGCGCATGAAGATGTTGAGCGCTTCGGCGAAGTCGAAGCCGGTGAACCCTCCGCCGCCCGACGCACCGCCAAGCCCTGCGTGACCGTACCGGTCGTACATGGCCCGCTTCTGCGGGTCGCGCAGGACCTCGTACGCCTCCGTCGCTTCCTTGAACTTCTCCTCGGCTTCCTTCGAACCGGCGTTCCGGTCCGGATGGTACTTCAACGCGAGCTTGCGGTACGCCTTCTTGATCGTTTCAGCGTCCGCATCCCGCGGTACACCGAGGATCTCGTAGTAGTCGCGCATCACTCACCAATACGCCGAAGGCGGATGTCCCCGTTGCCGGTGGCCATCCGCCGGGTGAACGTCCGATCGTTCCTCTTCACGCGTCGCGCCCCGACCTCGCGCGCCCGGCCGCCTCGAACGAAGCGGGGTCGTTGAGGTACTGCGTCAGGAGCGAACTCGCGGCATCCACGATCGAGACCACCTTCTCGTACGGCATGCGTGTCGGGCCGATCACGCCGAGCACGCCCTTCAGGTTCCCGACCCGGTACTCGGATGTGACGAGCGTGAAGGAGCTCAGCTCCGGGTGCTCGTGCTCCGCGCCGATCGTGATCTTTAGCGTGTCGTCGTGCTCGCGCGTGACCAGGACATCGCTCAGCAGGTCGCGACGCTCGGTCAGCTCGATCAGGTTCTTCAACTTCTCGCCCGAGGCGAACTCCGGCTGCTTGGCCAGCACGCTCGCCCGCCCGAGGTGAACGTCCTCTCCCGTCAGCTCCGCGCCCTCGAAGAGATCCTCGGCCGACTGCAGGAAGATGTTGAGAAGCTGCATTGCCGATTCGTCGTCGACGGGCGCGGCGTCCCTCAGCCGGTCGGGGAGCGTACGGCGGATCTCCTTCAGCGAGAGCCCCGCGAGCCGCTCGTTCAGCACCAGCGCCACCGGAACCAGCGCCTCCGTCGGCACGGCCATCGGCAGGTCGACGTAGATCGTGCGCACCACGCCGCTCCGCAACGTAAGGACCAGCAGGACCTTGTCGCTCGAAACCGCGACCAGGTCGAGCTTCTCCAGGACCGACTCGCTCAGCCGGGGCGCGGAGGCGACGCCGAGCTCGCCCGTCAGCAGCCCGAGCACCTGCACCGCGTGCCGGATCAGGCGCTCGAGCGCCGGCACGCCATCCGAGTCGCCGCTCAGCTCCCGGCGCAGCCGCCGCTCCTCGGAGCTGGTGAGGCGCTGCGGCCTCATCAGCGTGTCCACGTAGTAGCGGTAAGCCCGGTCCGTCGGGATCCGGCCGGCCGAGGTGTGCGGATGGTACAGGAACCCCTTCTCCTCGAGGTCCGCCATCGTATTCCGCACAGTGGCAGGCGAGATCCCGAGCTTGAACCTCTTCGCCACGGCCCGGCTCCCCGCCGGTTCCGCGGCGTCGACATAGCTCCGGATGACTGCCTCGAGGACGCGCTCTTCCCTTTCCGTGAGCAAGTCAGCGCCCATATCTCGTTGCTGCTGGTCTACGTCGACCCTTTCGGCAATATTTTCTGCCTGCCGCCCATCTGCGTCAAGCAGGAACGGCGCTCCGCGCCTCGTCGAATTCCACGGCGAGGCGGTCGAGGAGTAGCCAGCCGGCCGGGGTCAATCGCACCCCGCCCGCCGTGTACTCCGCCCACCCTCGATCGACCCACGACTCGACCAGCGACTCCTGCGCCGCGGTCCACCCCACCCG
>VSDC01000489.1:0-1988 GCA_047459275.1 Gemmatimonadota bacterium | reverse complement strand
CCCGGGAGCTGGACGAGCTTCGTCCCGGTCGCCGTGGCCCACTCGGGCGGGATGACGATCCCCAGGTCGCGCAGGTAGGAGACGACGTACCCGGACCACCCGACGGCCACCGTCGAAGCCGAGAACAGGTACTCGAGGATCAGGTCCCACCCGATGATCCAGGCGAACAGCTCGCCGAGCGTCGCGTAGCCGTAGGTGTAGGCGGATCCGGCGATGGGGATCATCGCGGCGAACTCCGCGTAGCAGAGCCCCGCGAAGGCGCAGCCGATCCCCGCTATGAGGAACGAGAGGACGAGCGCGGGGCCGGCGTACTGGGCGGCGGCCGTCCCGGTCAACACGAAGATGCCGGTGCCGATGATCGCGCCGATGCCGATGGAGATCAGGTTGAAGGGGCCGAGTGCGCGAGCGAGCGTGTGCTCGCCCTCGGCGAACGCCTCGGCGCGCAGGTCATCGATGGATTTGCGTGCGAACAGGCTCACGAGATCGTCTCTCCCGCGTTGGCGAGCCCCGATCCGGGTCCGTCGTCGGTACCGATCACCACTTCGCCGCCACCACGCGCCACCGTGTGCGGCGCGGTTGTCCGTCGAGACTCGCGTTTGTACCTGGTGCTAGTCTGAACGATCCAATCAGGCAGAGAAGACAGGAGGGGGCGCGGTGCTCCTGGACAGGACGATCCCTGCTCGGGCACGGGCAAGATCGACGGCGAAGTCGAGAGAGCTCCGGGCGACGTGACGCGCGCGACTCGCGGCCCGGGCCTCCGCCTCCAGTGCAGCCTCACCCGCAGCGCCGACTCGAACGCCCTGGGCGCCGGCGCGCCGCTTCACGCCGCCCGTCTCATCCCGACCCGGCTCGAAGTTCGGCACCGTCCGGGAGGCGAGGGCCTCGACCGCGGGGTGGTGGGTCCCCACGACGCCCGCGTCGGACCCCACACCCACGTTCGCGCAGTCCGCGCACGGGCGGGGAACCGACATCCGGTACGCCGTCGTACCAGCCCCGATCAGACCGGTGCATGCGAGCGAGCCAACGAGGATCGGCCCGAGGAGACGCAGGGCGAATCGCAAACGTTCGTTCGACACGGGGAGAAGGTCAGCCACTGCCCCGGTTACGAGAGGACCGCCGTCTGGGGAAATGCCGGAGGCTAACGCGATTGCGCGGGGTTGTCAAGGCCGGGCGCCGTGAGGTGGGCTCATCGCGGCGCACTCTCGCTATCCGTCGATACGGGGAGCTTGTCCGGGTTGAGCACGATGAAAATGCGGCGGATGCGCCGGTCTTCGACTTCGATGCTGACGACGTTGTAGAGCCGGCCATCGACGAAGGTCAGCAGGCCGGGGAGGCCGTTGACGCGGCCCATCCGGATCGCGACCTGGCCGTAGGCCAGCGCGGCCCGGGCGATTCCCGCGATGAAGGCGGCCACGCGCTCCGCGCCGAAGATCGGCCGACGCGCCGCGATGGTCTTGCCGCCCCCGTCCGAGTACGAGACGACATCTTCTGCGAGTACGGCGAGGAGCCCGTCGATGTCGCCTCGGCGGGTGGCGGCAAGGAAACGTCGCAGCAACCGCTCGTGCATCTCCGCGTCCACGGGCGTCCGCCGACGGCCGGCGTCGGCGAGGCGATGTCGGGCGCGCCGTTCGATCTGGCGGCAGTTCGTCTCGGTCTTGCCGACGATCGGCGCGATCTCGCGGTAGCTGAAGCCGAACGACTCGCGCAAGAGCAGCACGGCGCGCTCGACGGGCGACAGACGCTCCAGCAGCAGGAGGAACGCCATGGACAGGTCGTCGGCCAGCTCGTTCATCCCCTCCGGATCCTGGACGAGGCCGTCTGCGGCGTCCCCGACGAGCGGCTCCGGGAGCCATGGCCCCACGTACTCCATCCGTCTCGCGTGGGCCGACCGATACGCGTCGATGCAAAGACGAGTCACGAGACGGACCAGGTAGGCCGAGGGGTGTGCCAGGCGAGCCCGCCGCTTCTGCCCGAGCCGGTGCCAACGC
>VSDC01000047.1:0-9662 GCA_047459275.1 Gemmatimonadota bacterium | reverse complement strand
GGGAACGGGTAGATGATACGCAGCAGGCGCGGGTTCCAGGCGCCTTCGCGCCTGTGGATCTCCCAGCCGAGGTTGATCCCCGTGAAGGTGTAACCGCGTTCGTTGAACGCCTCGGCCAGGGCATAGAGCGCGCCGTCGCGCTGCATGAAGTGCCGCTTGAGGCGCTCGAGCTCGAACTCCGCCGCCGCGTCCTGTCCGAGCTCGCGTAGCAGGTCGAGCCGGACCAGGGCGTTGGCCACCTCGTCGCGGATGGCCGGGTCCTCCGGCGGCGAGGGCTCCATGGGGAAGGACCAAAAGTCCTCCTTCAGCTCGTCGGCGGCGCGCAGGCCGTACCAGCTGATCGGGTCGGCGCGCCGGACCTCGCGCAGGCGCTCGCGCGCGAGCCCGTGCTGACCGAGCTGCTCGTACGCCTTGGCCGCCCAGTACGTGGCCTGCTGGTAGCGGCGCCCATCGGGGTGTAAACGACGGTACTCCTCGAAGATCGATGCGGCGCCCTCGTAGTCCTCCTCGACGAAGGCGAGGCCGCCGAGCCGCATCAGCGCCAGACCCGCCTCGTTGATCGTCGGCGCGATGGCGGCCGTGCGACGATAGTACTCGCGAGCGGTTTCGAGCCTCCCCTCGTCGTGGTCGAGGTCGGCCACGAGGAAGATCGCCTGGGCAGCCGCGCGCTCATGCGGGTAACGTTCTGCCGTGCGCAGGAACGTCGCCCGACCCTCGGCGGCCCGGCCCTGACGGTACTGAGCGCGTCCGGCCAAGAAGAGCGCCTCTGCGCCGATCCTGTCGTTCGGTGCCGAGTTGGCGAGGTCGACCAGGTGGCGCTCCGCCGCGGCATAATTGCCCTGATTGAAGTAGGTGCGCCCGATCTCGAGCCTCACCTGGGCGCGCTCGAGCGCGGTCCCGCGTCCCGATGCCAGGTAGGCGTTCAGACCGGCACGGGCGCGATCCATGTTCCCGTGCCGCAGATAGAGCCGCCCGATCCGTAGATGTTCCTCGGGCGACAGACCGGGCAGCTCGCCCAGCTTCCGGGCCGCGTCGACCGCCGCGATGGCGGAAGGCGCGGCCTCCATCGCCCGGCGGAACGCGCTCTTCGCCCCGGCGGTGTCCGCGCCGAGGAGGCGCAGGTCGCCCGCCACGACCCATGCGGTCGCGCGCCGACCGGCATCCTGGAGCGAGTTGGCCGCCGCGACCGCGGCCGCCTCGGCGCCCTTCAGGTCCTTCGCGTTCAGTCGCGCATCGACTTCCGTGCGCCAGCCCCACTCACGCGCGAGGTAGGGGTCGATCGAGGCCAGCCGCGCGCGAACCGTGGCAGTGTCGCCCAGATCGGCCGCGGCCCGTGCGGCGAACACCGTCGCCCAATCTCCGAGCTCCGGGACCCGCTCGGCGCCGCTGTCGAACGCTTGCAGCGCCTGGCGGGCGTCGCCGGCGCCGAGCAGCGCCAGGCCGCGGCGCAACTCGGCGAGCCCGCGCTCCCGGTCGCCCGCGGCGGCAACGGCCAGGTAGCGGCCGAGTGCATCGCCGCTCTCGGCGAATCGGCCCAGCTCCGACCGGGCGCGGCCAAGCAGGCTCCAGCCCAACCCGCTCGCCACGCTGTCCAGCCAGCTCTGCCCGGACAGTAGCCGCTCGACACGCTCCCAACCGCCCCACCCGGCTTCCGCCTGCGCAGCCAGGAGCACCGTCTCAGGCGTCGGATCGGGTACCTTCGCCAGGTAGTCCCGCAGGATCTGGCTCGCACGCCAGTAGCGGCCCTGGCGCATCGCTTCGAGCGCCTCGGGCGGTACGTCGGGCAGCTCGGCGACCTGCGCTACCGTCGTCGTCCCCGCCCTGTCGAGGATCGCGGGGCCCAGGGCCGCCGCGAGAAAGAGCGCTGCAATGAGGAGGTAACGTGAGGACATCTACAGCACCCGGCCGTACCTGGACCTGCCACTGGGGCGACCCCGACGGGACCGCCCCACCTTCCTGCACCGTTGCAACCTGCACGCCGCCGCGGCGCGCTCGCTCCCGGCTTCCCGAATCAGGATCGGGCGTCAGCGAGGTCGTCGCAGCCGGCTCGCCGCCGCGCGGAACGCCGACTCCGAGGAGGGCGTGAGCTCGTAGCGCTCGAAGCCGTTACGGTCCAGGAAGACGAGCACCATCCGCCCCACCGGACTGCGCTCGTACGTCCATTCGTACCCACGGGGTCTCGGCGTGACCTCGTTCCCGAACCGCAACTCCCTAATGTAGTCGGGCGGGCCCAACACGATGAAGACCTCGCCCCTGTCCGTCTTCCACCCCGGTAGGCCCGGTTCCTCGAAGTACATCGACGCCAGGCGAATCCGCTCGAAGAATTGCTCGCGGAACTCGTTGACCGGCGTCGTCGGATCCGGGTCCCGTCGCGCCCAGAAGCGCTCCCACAGCTCGTTGCGCTCGTCACCCGTCGCCCGACGCAGCGAATCCAGCTCCTGCGACGAGGCGATGTACCTGAGGAAATCGAAGACTTCCTCGAAATTCGCGACCATCCACTGGTCCGAGATCGTGACGACGAGCGGCACACGTTCCGCCGCCTGGAGGGTGTCCGCCACGGCCTCGAGCCAGAACCGCCCAAGCGGAAGCGAGCCAGTCGGGATGTCGACGACTGCATATTGTACCCCTTCGCCGCCCTGCGCCAGGTTCGCTTCCGTCCGCCACACCTCCTCCTCCGCCTCGTTCAGCATGCGGAACTGCAGACGGTGCCCCGCCGGGTAACCGTATGCTTCGACGTACATCCGTGGAGCCTCGCCGCCGAACGGAACCGTGTGGCGCGGGTTGAGGATCACCTCGGGCGCGGCGTCGAGCGCGGCGCGAGCCTCTGCCTGATAAACGAACATCGGCCGCGTGACCTGCCGCCCGTCGGGCCGGTAGGCCGGCACATCCAGCGTGTCCTGCGACCGGAATCCCCGCGTGCCGGTCCCGTCCTGCGCCTCCACGTCGACGATGTACCGGCCCGGCGGGAGAGCGATCACCGTCTGGTATACCACGCTCTCGTCGGTCCGGCTCGTCTCCGCGAAGCTCGCCACGCGCACCGTCCCCTGGTCCTCCACTTTACGCACCACCTGGCTGTCCTGACGGAAGGACAGCGACACGGTGTAGCGGGCCGTGAACGCGTTGCTTTCCCGCTCGAATCGGAGTGCACTGTTGGGGAGCGAAAGTCCGAAGACGACGTAGGTCGAATCGGCCGGACCGGCAACAGTCGAGAAGCTCGCGACCGCAGGGAACCGGTCCGATCCGGTCAGCATCCCGAGCTGCCGATAGACCTCCAGCGGCCGCATGATCCCCTCCTGCGGCACGGGCCGGCGAGGCGAGGAAGAACCGCCACAGCCCGCGACCAGCAAGACGGTCAACCCACTCAACCAGAAACGTAAGGGGCCACCTCCGCGGTGGCCCCCACGTGGCAACCAAGTCGCCATTCTCGCCTCACACGGTGGAGGACCCGACATCCACGGCGTGGAGCGCATCAATCATTTTCTGTGCCGACTCCTCCATGTCGATCACCATGCCGTCGATCTTGCTCACGAAGTAGTTGTGCGCGATGTTGACCGGAATCGCGATGACAAGACCGGCAGCCGTGGTGATGAGCGCCACCTTGATACCGCCGGCGACGAGCTGGGCGTCCACCTCACCCGCCGCCTCGATCGCCGCGAACGCGGCGATCATCCCGATCACCGTCCCGAGGAAGCCGAGGAGCGGCGCTACGTTCGAAACGGTCGCGAGCCACACCAGGCCGCGCTCGAGAGCGGCCATCTCGAAGAGACCGGTGTTCTCGATGGCCTGGCGGACGCGCTCGTTCCCCTCGTCCTTACGCTCCAGACCGGCCGCCAGGATGCGAGCCGCCGGAGCCTTCGATTCGCGCGCCAGTGCGTACGCCTCATCGATCCGCCGATCGATGAGGAGCTGGTCTACCTCACGGAGGAACTTACTCGTGCGAGACCCCTTGATGCTCAGCTCGATGAGCTTCCAGACGATGACGACGAGCCCGAGCAACGCACACGCGCCCAGGAACCACATCATCCAACCGCCGTCGTTCCACGTCCGGACGAGCCATTCGGTCGGGGTCAGCTTCGGGCCTTCAATGCCCGGAATCTGCAGCATGGCCAGGGTCAGGGTGCCGAAACTGCTCAATGTTGCCTCCGTCGGTGTCGACGCGCTGCGCAGCGCGGAGTCTTGTGTGGAACCTTGGACTTGACGAGGATTCGAAACATACTAGACCGATCCTCCATCAATGTCAAGGGTACCCGGAAACATCGGGCTCCTTGATGCACGCCGCGGAGTGACCGGGGGCCTTCCGGTCGAGACCCGGAACCACGCGCGTGCACTCCATGTCCTTACCCGGATGACTGCACTGGAGGTAGTACGGACACCCCTCCCGCCGCGCGGCCGGATGCGCGACCGCCCCGGATTGGGGCGTCAGGCCGCCATCGGGCTCGCGCCGGCCAGCATATAACGCCTTACGCCCCGGTTCTGGGACAGGCACCGCGGAGAGGAGCGCCCGGGTGTACGGGTGCCTGGGCCTGTGGATCACGTCCTCGGTTTTTCCTATCTCGACGATGCGCCCTCGGTACATGACCGCGATCCTGTCGCTGATGTGCTCGACGACGCTGAGATCGTGGGCGATGAAGAGGTACGCGATCCCGAAACGGTCCTTCAGGTCGGCGAGGAGGTTGAGGACCTGGGCCTGCACGGAGACATCCAGGGCGGAAACGGGCTCGTCGCAGACGATGAACTCGGGCTCGACCGCGAGGGCGCGCGCGATGCCGATCCTCTGCCTCTGACCGCCGCTGAACTCGTGGGGATAGCGGCGGGCGTGGTCGGGGGAGAGGCCGACCTGCTCGAGGAGCTCGTGGACGCGACGGTCGGCCGCGGCGCCGCGAGCGATGCGATGGACGTGGAGGACCTCGCGGAGCGCGTCGCCGACCGTCATCCTGGGGTTGAGCGACCCGAACGGGTCCTGGAACACGATCTGGGCGCGGCGACGCAGGCGCCTCAACGCTTCGTCGCCCATGCGGAAGATGTCCTGGCCGTCGAAGATCGCCTCGCCCGCGGTCGGCTCGATGAGGCGGAGGATGGCCCGGCCGGTCGTGGTCTTGCCGGAGCCGGACTCGCCGACCAGGCCGAGCGTCTCGCCGCGACGCAGCCAGAAGGAGATATCGTCGACGGCGCGGACGTGGTCCACCACGCGCCCGAGGAGCCCTTTCCGGATCGGGTAGTACTTCTTGAGGCCCCGGACCACGAGGAGCGCGTCATCGGGCGCGTCGAGGGCCGCGTCGGGCGGCGCGACGTCGCCGGTCGACGCCACATCGCCGGGCACCGCCCCGGCGGACCCGGCGTGCGGATGGGATGGCCGTGGACCCGCGGCGTCGCTCATCTCCGTACGTCCTCCTCGGTGTCCGGATCGCCCATGAGCGGACGGGAGGGAGCCTCGGGCGGCGCACGCTCGGGCTCGGGCGCAGCGTGCTCCGCCGCCGACGCCGCATGCCATTGCTCGGCGGGCGCTTCGGCACGGCCCACCCGGCTGGCTTCGTAGGCGCCGGTCCGGCGCCGCACTTCCTCGCGCCGTTCGGGGTGCCGCTCGAGCCAGCAGCGCGAGGTGCGGACGCCTGCCGAACCACGGTCCTCTCCTGAGACGAGAGCCCCGTCGGATACGCCTCCCACGCCCTCCGCGCGATCCTCCCCCGTCGGAAACAGCCCCGGCGCTGCCTCGACGCAGAGGTCCCACCCGTACGGACAACGCGGGTGGAAGCGGCACGAGACCGGCCAGGCCGTCGGACTCGGCACCGTGCCGGGGATGACCGCCAACCGCTCGACCGGCTTGCCGAGGCGCGGGATCGCCTTGAGCAGCCCCTCCGTGTATGGGTGCCGCGGCTCGCGGAAGAGATCGTCCACGCTCGCCTCCTCCACCACCTGGCCCGCGTACATCACGACGACGCGGTCGCAGACCTGCGCCACCACGCCCAGGTCGTGGGTGATCAGGATCATCGCCATCCCGAGCCGCTCGCGCAGCTCGGCGAGGAGGTCGAGGATCTGGGCCTGGATCGTGACGTCGAGCGCCGTCGTCGGCTCGTCGGCGATCAGGAGGTCGGGCTCGCACGAGATCGCCATTGCAATCATGACGCGCTGGCGCATCCCGCCCGAGAGCTGGTGCGGGTAGTCCGCCGCCCGCCGCTCCGGGTCCGGGATCCCGACCTGCCGGAGCAGCTCGACCGCCCGGGCCCGGGCCTGGCGCTTCCCCACCCCGCGATGATAGCGGATCGCCTCCGCGATCTGGTCGCCCACGGGGTAGACGGGGTTGAGCGACGTCATCGGCTCCTGGAAGATCATGGCGATGTCGTTGCCCCGGATGTGCCGCATCTCGGCCGCGCTCAACCCGAGCAGGTCCCTTCCCTTGAAGAGGATGCGGCTGCCGGGCATGATCCGGCCGGGCGGCTGCGGCACGAGGCGCATGATGGAGAGCGACGTCACGGATTTCCCGCTCCCGCTCTCCCCCACGATCCCCAGCACCTCGCCCTTGTCGACGCTGAAGGAAACGCCGTCGACCGCGCGGGCGAGCCCGGCCTCCGTCTCGAAGTACGTGCGCAGGTTCTCGACTTCCAGCAGCGCCACGGTCAGCTCCGGAGCCGCGGGTCCAGGGCGTCGCGCAGGCCGTCGCCCAGCAGGTTGAAGGCGAGCACGGTCACGACGATCGTGAGCCCGGGGAATGTGGCGACCCACCACGCGCTGAGCAGCGTCTCCCGCCCGTCCGCGACCATGTTCCCCCAAGTGGGCGTGGGAGGCGCGACGCCGAGCCCGAGGAAGGAGAGGCCGGCCTCGAGGACGATCGTGTTCCCGATCCCGAGCGTCGCCGCGACGATGACCGGCGCGAGCACGTTGGGCACGAGGTGCCGCAGGATGATCCGCCAGCGGCCGAATCCTAGCGCGCGCGCCGCCATCACGAACTCCCGCTCCCTCAGACTCAGCACCTCGCCCCGCACGATCCTGGCCGTGCTCGGCCACTGCGTCAGCCCGAGCACGGTGATGATCAGGAATATGCTCGGGCTGAAGAGGGCGATGATCATGATGAGGAGGACGAGCCGCGGGAAGGCGAGGACCATGTCGGTGAAGCGCATGATCGCCGCGTCGACTCGCCCGCCCATGTACCCGGCCACGGCGCCCAGGATCGTGCCGATCGTGATGGCGATCGCGACGGCGACGAACGCGATCGAGAGCGACACGCGCGCCCCGTAGATGATCCTGCTCAGCACGTCGCGCCCGAAGCGGTCGGTGCCGAGCGGGTGCTCGAGGGACGGCGGCAGGAAGCCCGTGCGCACGATGTCCTGCTGGGCGATCGGGTCGTAGGGCGCGATCAGCGGCGCGAGGAGCGCCACCAGGTAGAGGACCACGATGATGGCGAGCCCCGTCATGGCGAGCCGGTCGCGGCGGAGCAGGCGAGCGGCGATCCGCCACTGGGAATCGCCGCCCGCCTCGACGGCGCGGGGCCGCGGACGCAGGTCCCGGACAGCAACGAACCAGACGGCGCCGAGCGCGAGCGCGAGCGTCGCCACTGCGATGTAGTCGTCCAGCGAGCCGTCCGTCGCCACGGCGGCGATCCGCCCGCGCGCGAGCACGGCGACGGCGAGGAGCGCCGCCCACGCGAAGGCGAGGACCGCGCCGCGCGCCCATGCGCCGATCACGAAATGCCCGGCGCCCGGCAGAACGGCGGAGAGGATTCGCGCCGCCGTCCCCGCCGCGCGCGGCGCTTCCAGCGCGAGCGCGCCTCCCTCCTCGGCTCCGACCGGGATGGGCTCCGGCGGCATCGACTCCGGTTCGCCCAGGACGTGACGGTGCGGTTCGGCCATCGCCGCCCCCTCAGTCGTAGCGGATACGCGGGTCGACGGCCGCGTACAGCACATCCGCGACCAGGCTGCCCAGCACGACCATCCCGGCGAAGAAGAAACTGGTCGCCATGACCACCGGGTAATCGCGCTCGAAGATCGCGTCCACGATCACGCGCCCCATCCCCGGCCAGGCGAAGATGACCTCGACGAAAACGGCGCCGCTGAAGAGCAACGGCAGGTAGAGCCCAAGGAGCGTGACCACCGGGATGAGCGAGTTCCGGAGCGCGTGCTTGAGGATCACCGTCCGTTCCGGGAGCCCTTTGGCCCGGGCGGTCCGGATGTAGTCCTGGCGCACGACCTCGAGCATCTGCCCGCGCGTGTAGCGCGCGATCCCGGCCGCGAGCACCAGCGTGAGCGTCGTCACCGGCAGGACCATGTGCCGGAGCCGGTCCAGGATGCGCTCACCCGGCGTGAGGAATTCGTAGTCGATGCTGGTCACGCCCGTCGGCGGCAGCGCGATCGGCCAGCCCCACTCGTACGCCTTGAGCGCGAAGATGAGCATCAGCATGAGCCCGAGCCAGAACGACGGCATCGAGTAGAAGAAGAGCGAGACGACGCTGAGCACGCGGTCGACCAACGAGTGCTGGCGCACGGCCTGGAGCACGCCGACGGCGACGCCGAGGAGGAAGATCAGCGCCAGGGAGGCGCCGGCCAGAGTCAGCGTGTTCGGAAGTGCGTCCAGGATGACGTCGACGACGGGCCGGTGCTGGCCGAACGAGTAGCCGAAGTTCCCGGTCAGGAAGGCGCCCATCCACCGGATGTAGCGGATGTGGAGCGGCTGGTCGAGGCCGAAGTTGCGCCGGACCTGTTCGATGACCTCGGGTGCGACGCCGGGGCTCACGTAATACGCGGTCGGGTCGCCGGGCGCGAGGTTGAGCACGATGAAGATCAGCGTGGCGACGCCGAGCAGCAGCGGGATCGCACCGAGGACTCGACGAATCAGGTAAGCGGTCATCGGGTCTCGGAGCCGGGCGTGTGGACTGCACTACGGGGCGGCGGCCGCTAGCGGCCGCCGCCGGCCAGCGACCACCTGGCGATGCTGACCAGCTCGCCGCGCGGGTCCATCTCCACGTTCTGCACGGTCCGCCGCGCCGCGGCGAGCTCGTCCAGCCAGAACATGAACGTGATCGGCTGCTCCTCCTGTAGCAGGCGCGTGAGGTCGCCCCAGATCCGGCGGGCGGCCGCGGGGTCCGTCTCGGCGATGCCGGACTCGATCAGGGCGTCCGCCCGCGGATTCGCGTACGAGCTCCGATTCGCAGAGCCGGGCACGTTCGCCCAGCGCGAGTGGAAGAGTGCCATCGGCGCCGAGCCGACCTGGAAGTTGTCGAGGACCCAGCTCGTGAAGACTGCATCGAAGTCGCGGCCGCGGTGCTGGGCGAGGAGCGTCTGGAACTCGACGATCCGTACGTCCACCGCCACGCCCACGCGCCGGAGCTGCGCCTGCACCACCTCGACGACCGCGCGGTTGAGCGGGGCGTCGCTCGACATCAGGGTGAAGCGGAGCGGCGTCCCCTGGGCGTTCTCCCTGATCCCGTCGCGGTTGCGGTCGGTCCAGCCGGCCTGCTCGAGGAGCCCGGCGGCCTGGGCCGTGTCGTAGGGGAGCGGCTCCACGCCGGGGTCCAGCGGGCTCCACGGCGGGATCGGGCTGACGGCCGGGGTGCCGTAGCCGAAGAGGAGCGCGTCGATGATCTCCCGCCGGTCGATGGCGAGCGCCAGCGCGCGCCGGACCCGGGCGTCCGTGAACGGCGCACGGCGGTTGTTCCACCCGATGTAGTAGAA
>VSDC01000488.1:0-1992 GCA_047459275.1 Gemmatimonadota bacterium | reverse complement strand
CGGTTCATCCACTGGTAGCGATGCCGGCCGTAGTCGCACATCCAGTAGGCGTTGACCTCCGGGTTCTCACGCGGCTTGAGCCGCATGACCACGTTGTCCCGGGTCTCGATCCGGATGTTGCACCCCTGCGAGCAGTTCGGGCAGATCGACGGCGTACGGTCCAGGTCCCAGGCCCGGGCCTTGTGCAGGAAGTCCTTGGAGATGAGCGCGCCGACCGGGCAGATGTCCACGATGTTCCCCGCCCACATCGACCCCTCGAGCCCGTGGTCGAAGAACGTGTCGATGACCGAGCGGTTGCCGCGCTGGACCACGCCCAGGGCGTCCTCGCCGGCGATCTCGCGCATGAAGCGCACGCACCGCGTGCACATGATGCAGCGGCTCCCCTCGTACAGGATGTCGCCGCCGAAGTCGTCACGCCCGAAGACGCGCTTCGTCTCGAAGAAGCGCCCGTGCTTGCGCCCCTCCTGCGCGACGTAGTCCTGCAGCTTGCACTCGCCCGCCTGGTCGCAGATCGGGCAGTCGAGCGGGTGGTTGACCAGGTAGAACTCGAGGACGCCGGTCCGCGCCGCCCGCGCCTTCTCGCTCTCCGTGTTGATCACCTGCCCGTCGGCCACCTGCGTGACGCACGCCGGCGTCAGCTTCGGCATCCCCTCGACCTCGACCAGGCACATGCGGCACATGGCCGGCGCCGAGAGGCCCGGGTGGTAGCAGTAATGCGGGATCCCGACGCCCGCCTTCTCGGCGGCCTCGATGATCCGCGTACCTTTCGGCACCTCGACCCGCACGCCGTTGATCGTGCAGGTGATCGTCTCCTTTTGCTCGTTGGCTCCCAACGTTCTCCTCCCCGTAGCCAGTTCGCCGACGTTGGCCGTCGCTACGGTTCGCTATCGACCCGACCGCTCACGCGCCTGCGGCAACGGCCACCGGCCGCGCCTCGCGCTTGATGAGGGCCAGGTACTCGTCCCGGAACTTCCGGATCGAGCTCGCGACCGGCGCCGCCGCGCTGTCGCTCAGCACGCAGATCGTCGTGCCCGTCATGTTCGCGCCGATCTCGAGGAGCGTGTCGAGGTCCGCCTCGGTCCCTTCTCCCCGCTCGATGCGGCGGAGGATCTTGGCGAGCCACGCCGTTCCCTCCCGGCACGGCGTGCACTGGCCGCAGGACTCGTGGGCGTAGAACTCGACCATGCGCCGGACCTGCTTGACGATGTCGGTCCGGTCATCCATCACGATGACCGAGGCCGTGCCCAGCATGCTTCCCGCAGCGGCCACGCTCTCGTAGTCCATCGCGATATCGATCTCGTCCGCGCGCAGGATCGGCACCGAGCTGCCGCCGGGGATGACCGCCTTCAGTGAGCGACCGTCCCGGATCCCGCCGCACACGTCGTAGATCAGCTCCTTCAGGTTGAAGCCGAGGGGCAACTCGAAGTTGCCGCGCCGGACCACGTGCCCCGAGACGTTGAACAGCTTCGTGCCCGGGCTCTTCTCCGTCCCCCACTGGCGGTACCAATCCCCGCCGTTCTTGATGATGTGGGGGACCGTGCTGATCGTCTCGACGTTGTTGATGGTTGTCGGCATCCCGAACGCGCCGACCGCCGCGGGGAACGGCGGCTTCACCCGCGGCTGGCCACGGCGCCCTTCCAACGAGTTCATCAGCGCCGTCTCTTCGCCGCAGATGTAGGCGCCCGCGCCGATGTGCAGGGTGATGTCGATGTCGACGCCGGAGCCCATGATGTCCTTGCCGGCGAACCCCGCCGCGTAGGCCTCCTCGATCGCGCGAGCGACGATCTGCGCGGGCTCGAAGAACTCGCCGCGCATGTAGATGTAGACGTGGGTCGCCCGGATCGCGTAGCCGCCGATCAGGGCCCCTTCGATCACCTGGTGCGGCGTCCAGCGCAGGAGCTCCCGGTCCTTGAACGCGCCGGGCTCCGACTCGTCCGCGTTGATGAGCAGGTAGTGCGGCTTGCCGTCGTCCTTGGGCATGAAGCTCCACTT
>VSDC01000046.1:0-9676 GCA_047459275.1 Gemmatimonadota bacterium | reverse complement strand
CCTCGACCTCGACCCGATCCTCGGGCCGCCGCCGGAGGATGCGCCGACCTATTCGCAGCTCCTCTTCGCGAGGCTCGCCGATCGGCCCGTCGACGGACGGCCGGTGGAGGAGGTCGCCGCGGAAGCCGGGTTCGCGCTCCCGCCGCTCCCGCCCGTCGACCTCAATGGCCGGTTCCGTGCTGCGACGCTCCGCAGGAACGACCTGGAGCTGCAGAACGTCGACATCGCCTTCACCAGCGGCGGGGACCGGCTCGAGGTGACCGATGCCCGGTTCGGACTCATGGGCGGCGGCGTCCAGCTCGCCGGCCGTGTCGGGCTCCCGGCCGGAGGCGAGGACGCCGGGCTGCCGGCCGTCTTCAGCTATCAGATCCGCGACGTCGGCGCGGCCGCGTTCCTGAACCGCTTCACGCCGTTCCGCGACCACCTCTCCGGGTCGCTGCTCCTGGCCGGCACGGTGCGCATGGTCCTTGACCGCAACCTGCTCCCGCTCCGCGAGAGCGTCGTGGCCGAGGGCTCCATCGCCGTGACCGGCGGCCAGCTCGTCAACTGGCCCGTCCTCAAGGCGCTCGGCCAGAAGCTCGAGCTCGCCCGCTTCGACACTCTCTCGCTCCGCGATTGGGCCGGCGAGTTCCGCATCACCGGGCCGACCGTCACCATCGCCGAGTCGCTCCTCGACTCCGATGAGCTGATCGCCCGCGCCGCCGGCGCCTTCGACTTCGCCGGCCGGCTCGACCTCACGGCCACGCTCCTCCTCGAACCGACGCTGACCGGCCGCATCCGCGGCGAGCTCGGCCCGCGCCTCGCCGCACTGGCCGGCCCGGACGGCCGCGTGCCGCTCGGGATCACCATCACCGGCCCGGCCCGCGACCCGAATCTCGGCCTCGACTTCTCCGAGGCCCGGAACCAGGCCGTCGCCCGCGCGCGCCAGGCCGCCGAGGACCGCGCCCGGCAGCTCGCCGAGGAGGCCACGCGCAACCTCGCGGGCAAGCTCGTCCCGGGCGCCGACTCGGTCGCGGTCGACTCGCTCCGCGCCACGGCCGTCGACTCCGCCCGGGCCAAGCTCGAGGCCGAGGTCAAGAACCGACTGCAGCGGCTCATCCGGATCAAACACTAACGGTTCGCTGGACAGCCGTCCCTCCTGGGCTTAACCTTCTGCGTCACCGCAGAGCACAGGAGGGACGACGCATGTCCAACGGCCGACTGGTCTTCCTCACCGGGGCCACGGGGTACATCGGGTCCCGGCTCGCCCGGCGTCTCGTCGAACGCGGGGACAGGATCCGTTGCCTCGTCCGCGCCAGCTCCAACACCTCCGCGCTCGAAGAACTCGGGGCCGAGCTCGTCGTGGGCGAATTGACCGACGCCGCCACCATCGTCGGAGCGCTCGACGGCGTCGATCTCGCCATTCACCTCGCGGCCGTCTATCAGGTCGGTGTCGTCAACCGTCGCGTCCTCGAGCGCACCAACGTCCTCGGGACGCGCACCTTCCTGTCCGCCATCGAGCGCGCTCGCACGCCCCGCGCGATCTACGTCTCGACCACCGCCGCCCTGGCGCCCGTCCCCTACGGCGAAGGCGACGAGAACACCGAGTACGCCCCGGGCTCGCGGTACCCCTCCGTCTACCACGAGACCAAGGCCCGCGCCCACGGAATGGCCCGCGAGGCGCAACGCATCGGCGTCCCTCTCATCATCGTTTGCCCCGCGGTGGTCTACGGCCCCGGCGACCGCAGCCCCATGGGCAAGTACGTCGAGGACCTCATCGCCGGGCGCCTGCCGGGCCTCCTCACCCGCGACCCATGGTTCTCCTACGTCCACGTCGACGACGTCGTCGAAGGCCTGATCCTCGCCGCCGACAAGGGCCGCGTCGGACGCACTTACATCCTCTCCGGCGAGCACGCGTCCCTCTCCGACTTCCTCGGCCGCGTCGCCGCGATCGCCGGCAAGCGACTGCCGCGCCTCCGGTTCCCCGTCGGCCTGGCACGGATGACCGGGAGCGCGCTCGACGTCGTCTCCCGCATCACCGGGCTGCGGTTCCCGATCAGCCGCGAAGCCGTCGAGGTCGGCGCTGGACACCGGTGGCTGCACTCCAATACCCGCGCCCGTGAGGAGCTCGGCTGGAATCCCAGGCCACTCTCGGAAGGACTCCCCGAGTACGTCCGCTGGTTCGTCGATCAGCGCGCGCGGAGGCGGGGACGCTGACCCGGGCGGGCCGGCGCCGTCGTCATGTGACCGTTGCATTCTCGTCGGGCGTCTTATTCATTACGACCAAGCGATCAAGAGTCCGGCGATCACGTGACCTCGACGGCGGCGGTGACCCCATGACCACGACACCCACTGCGCTCGGCCAGACCCTGGCCAGGCTCGTCTGGGAGAGCTTCACCGACTTCATCGAGACCGCGCCCGTGGGCGTGGCCACCGGGCCAGATGGCGACACGTTGCCCGATCTGGTCCCCGAGGAGCTCCTCATCCTCTTCCTCTGGGTCCACACCCGCGCGTGCCAGCAGGCGCTCGGCTCGCGCGTCCGGCCCGAAACCCTCAAGGCCACCCTCGACGCGCTCCACCGCACCGTCCTCGAGGACATGGAGGCGCACGGCGCCGCCCGCGAGGCACTGCCTCTCTTCGAGCAGCGGATCAGCGCCCGGTACTCCGAGTACTACGCCGCCGCCGACCGTGGCGAGACCCGCATCGGCGAGATCGCGGCGCGGCGGGTCAGCGGCAAGCGTACGACCGACCCCGCGTTCCGTGCCGCGCTGGCCGAGGCCACCATCGCCGCCGCCGGCCCACTCCGCGATTATCTGGACGAGATCGAGCTGCTACCTCAGGCGTGACGGGCGGGCGCCGGCCGACGGACCACCGGCCGCCGACCCGTCCCCGCCCGTTCGCCCGTCACCCGCGCCCGCGCCAGTACCGCGCGAGGCCGTACCACGTCGCCTCGATGCCGCCGCTCTCTTCGTATCCCCGCGCCGCCTCCTCCGGCAGGTGGCGGCGCATCTCCGCCCGCGCCGCCTCGACGAAGCGCCGCGCACGCTCCTCGTCGGTCCCGGGCTCGTCGAGCGATGCCTTCACCGCATCGGCCCACGCGAAGAGCCGCGTCTCGAACTCCTCCATGTGCTCGGAGACGTCGTCCAACGGGCCGAAGTGCGTGACGAAGAGCCGTTCGGGCGCCCACGCCCGGATCCGCGCCAGACTCTCCTTCCACGCCTCCAGATCGATGTCCGGCGGCGGCGCCGGAGGGAGCGCGAACGGCAACGAGTTCACCCGGATCCCCGCCGTGTCGCCCACGTACGCGGTCCCCGTCGCGGGGTCCAGGTACGAGACGTGGTGCACCGCGTGCCCCGGCGTGTAGGCGACGTCGAACGGCCGCCCCACGACGTCGATCCGCTCGCCGCCGGTGAGTGCGACCACGTTCGCCGCCGGGACCGCCGTCACCTCGCCCCAGAGCATTTCCATGCGATCGCCATACAGCCGCGTCGCGCTGGCGAGCAGCCGCGACGGGTCGATCAGGTGCGGCGCGCCGCGCTCGTGCACGTACACCTTCAGCCCGGGGTTCTCTCGCACCAGCACGCCCGTCGCGCCGGCGTGGTCCAGGTGGATGTGGGTGAGGAGCAACGCGCGCACGTCGCGCAGCTCGATCCCGCGCTCGGCCAGCGCCGCGCGCAGCCGCGGCAGCGTCGACGCGGGCCCGGGGTCGATCAGTACCGGCCCGCCCGGCGCCTCCACCAGCGCGGTCGCGATGTGGAACGGGCGGCCCAGGAACTCGAGGTCGATCAGCGTGGTGTCCGAAGAAATCGAAGACATGTGGGGATCTGCCCTGGTTGGTCTGGAAATTCCCGAGAATTCTAGCCCGGCCGCGGATGCCCTACAACCGCCGCGAGGGGAGGCTCCGGGGCCTGGACCGGACGCGTTTCTCGGCGCATTGTTGTCCTCCGTGCAACGATCTCGACAGGTCACGCGATGGCAAGCACACGGGAGACTCGCCGTTCCGCCGCGAACGCCGATCAGCCGCCGACCGATGGCCGATCGGCCGCCGACCGCGCCGATCGACCGCCGCACCAGCGGGGCGTCTGCACCATCTGCGGCAATGCCGCCGACAACCGCGAGTTCATCGCCCGCGAGATGATGTTGGGACTGCGCCACCGGTTCCGGTACCTCGAATGCGGCGAGTGCGGCTCCCTCACGATCCTCGATCCGCCGGCGGACATGTCGCCCTACTACCCGGACGAGTATTACTCGATGCAGCCGCCGCCGCGCGAGAACCGCATCAAGGTCTTCCTCAAGCGCCGTCTCGCCGCCTACGGTCTCCACGGTTCCGACCTCCTCGGCCGCATCCTGGCCTCACGCTTCGGCATCCCCCGGGAGGTCCGGTGGCTGAAGCACGCCGGCGTCGGGTACGACGACGCGATCCTCGACGTCGGGTGCGGCGCGGGGCATCTCCTGCTCCACCTCCGCAATCTGGGCTTCTCGAACCTCACCGGCGTCGACCCGTTCCTCCCGGCCGACCGAGAGCCCGCGCCCGGCATCCGGCTGCTCAGGGCCGACGTCCACGATCTCGACGGCGCCTTCGACCTCGTCATGCTCCACCACACCCTCAAGCACGTCCCGAACCCGGAGGCCGTCCTCGGGCAGGTCTATCGCCTCCTCCGACCGGGCAGGTTCGCCCTCGTCCGGATCCCCGTGGCCGGGACGCTCGCCTGGCGCACCTACGGCGCCGACTGGGTCCAGCTCGACGCGCCGCGCCACCACGTCCTCTTCACCGAACGCGCGCTCCGTGGCCTTGCCGAGCGCATCGGATTCACGGTCGAGCACGTCGAGTACGACTCGACCGGCTTCCAGTTCTGGGGCAGCGAGCAGTACCGGCGGGACGTCCCGTTGATGGACCCCCGGTCGGTCGCGGTCGACCCGACCGGTTCCGGCTTCACCCCGTCCGAGCTCCGGGAATTCGAGGCACGCGCCGCCGAACTGAATCTGAATCACGACGGCGACCAGGCCTGCTTCTACCTGCGTCGGCCTGGCTAACTCCCGACGCCGCCCCGACTTGACCATCGCGGAGCGGGTTCGTAATCTATTTTTTTGGGCCGATTTCTGACCCGGTGCCGGTTGCGTCGGGCTGGACGACCCAACGACGACGGGTCCGGTCGGGCAGAAGAGGATGCCCCTCCGGGCCAGGTCGCCCGCTCGACCCTTCCGACACAAGACACGCGCGCCGCGCCGGGGTACGGACCCGGGGCGGCGCATTCTTGTTTCGTTCGGAGAACGGAGGGTCCATGATCGCTGTCGAGGGAGTGACGAAACGCTACGGCGCCCTCGTCGCGGTGGACGATCTCTCGTTCGAGATCGACCGCGGCCAGGTGGTCGGCTTCCTGGGCCCGAACGGGGCGGGGAAGACGACGACGATGCGCATGCTGGCCGGCACGCTCGAGCCGGACGCGGGCGTGGTCCGCATCGACGGCCGTCCGATCAGCGAGGCGCCGGTCGAGGCGAAGCGGCGGATCGGCTACATGCCCGAATCCAATGCGCTCTACTCCGAAATGCTGGTCTCGGAGTACCTGGACTTCACCGCCGACCTTCGGGGCATCCACGGTGCCGACCGGCGTCGTGCTCTTGGCGAGGCCGTCGAGGCCACGGGGATCGGCAGCGTCTACTACCGCCCCATCGCCCAGCTCTCCAAGGGGTACCGCCAGAGGGTGGGGCTCGCCGCGGCGATCCTGCACCGACCCGAGATCCTGATCCTGGACGAGCCCACGGAGGGGCTCGACCCGAACCAGCGCCTCGACATTCGTCGCCTGATCCGCGAGCTCGGACGCGACCGCACGGTCCTGGTCAGCACGCACGTCCTCGCCGAGGTCGAGGCGACGTGCGACCGCGTCCTCATCGTGAGCCGCGGCCGCCTCGTCGCCGATGGTGCGGTGGCCGACCTCCTCTCCGCGCAGCGGAGCGGGCCGCGCTACGTGGTCGAGGCCGAAGGCGACGGCGTCGCCGAGGCGCTCGCCGCGCTCCCCGGCGTCGTCCGCCACGAGGCGGAGCGGGTCGACGGCCGCGTCCGCGTCACGATCCACTCCTCCGGCGACGAGGATCTGCGGCCGCGGATCTTCCGCCTCGCGGGTGAGCGTGGGTGGACTCTCTGGGAACTGTACCGCGAGCGTGCGAGCCTCGAGCAGGTCTTCCGCCAGCTCACGGCCGCGCCGGCCGGCGAGGATGGCGCCGACGAGGCCGTGCTGGTCGAGGCGGGCGTGGCGAAGGAGGTGGACGCATGAAGCAGACGTGGACGATCGCGCGCCGGGAGTTCCGTAGCTACTTCGACCACCCGACGGCCTACATTCTGGTCGTCGCGTTCCTGGCGCTCGCGCTCTTCCTGACGTTCCGCTCCCTCTTCGCGCTCAACGTCGCGTCGCTGCGCAGCTTCTTCTCGCTGCTGCCGTGGCTGTTCAGCGTGTTCGTCCCCGCCATCACGATGCGCTCCTTCGCCGAGGAGCGCCGCAGCGGCACCTACGAGTGGCTGGCCGCGCAGCCGGTCCGGGAGGCGGACCTGGTGCTCGGCAAGTTCATCGGCAACCTCCTCTTCGCTCTGGTCGCCCTGGCGGGGACGATCCCGACCGCGCTCGGGGTCCTGGTCCTCTCCGAGGCCGACGCCGGCGTCGTCCTCGCGCAGTACGTCGGCGCCGCGTTCCTCGCCGCCCAGATGACCGGGATCGGGCTCTTCGCCTCCGCCGCGACGCGCAACCAGATCACGGCGTTCATTCTCGGCGGCGCCATCTGCTTCGGCCTCCTCCTGATCGGGCTGGACGTCGTCCTGATCGGGCTGCCGCCGACGCTGGCGGGCGCCGCCGCGAGGCTCTCGCTCCTCTCGCACTTCGAGAACATCGCGCGCGGCGTGATCGATCTGCGTGACGCGCTCTACTTCGTCTCCACCGCCGCGCTCTTCATGGGCCTCGCGTACTTCCTCCTGCTCCGCGAGCGCCTCAGCCTCCTGGGCGGTGCGTACAAGCGCCTGCGCGCGGGGATCGCGACCGCGGCCGTCGGCGTCCTCGTCCTCAACCTCCTGGGTGCGCACGTGCGCGGTCGCCTGGATCTGACGGAGGACCGGCTCTTCACGCTCTCGGAGGGGACGCGAAAGGTCCTCGCCGGCCTCGACGACGTCGTCACGATCAAGCTCTTCGCGTCCAGCGAGCTGCCGCCCGAGATCGCGCTCACGCTCCGCGACGTGCGCGACCTCCTGGCCGATTACCGCGCCGCCTCCGACGGCCGGGTCCAGGTGCTCGAGTACGATCCGGGGAAGGACAACGACGCCGCCGAGGAGGCACGCTCGCTCGGGATTCGGGAGATCCAGTTCAACGTCCTGCGGAACGACGAGTTCCAGATCCGGAACGGGTGGCTCGGGCTCGCGGTGCTCTACGCCGACGAGCGGGAGACGGTCCCGATCATCACCCGGACCGACGACCTCGAGTACCGGCTGACCTCGATGATCGCTTCGCTTACGACCGAGGAGAAACCGCGCATCGCGTTCCTGACCGGCTACGGCGCCCGGGAGCCGTTCCGCTACCCGACGCTGCACTCGGCGCTCTCCGAGCGCTACGACGTCCGGACCATCTACCTCGGCGGCGACTCGGTCCCCGAGCTCTCGCCCGACTCGTTCCGCGTCGTGGTCGTGGCCGGGCCCGACCAACCCCTGGGAGAGGCGGCCGTATCCGCGATCGAGAGCTTCCTCGATGCCGGTGGCGCCGGGCTGTTCCTCCTGGAGCGCGGGGTCGTCGACCCGCGGATGCCCTTCTCGCGCAGGGTGGAAACCGGCCTCGACTCGCTCCTCGCGCGCCGGGGCATCACCCTCGCCGACGGGCTTGCCTACGATCTCCGCTCGAACGAGCGCGTCTCCCTCGGCCAGCGCGGGATCTTCAACCTGATCGCCCCGTATCCCCTCTGGCCGATCGTGGTACGGACGGACGAGGACCACACGATCACGCGCGGGCTGGAGGCGCTGACGCTGGCCTGGCCCACGGCGCTCGAGCTCGCCGAGAACACCGCGGCGCGGCCGCTGTGGACGACGACCGAGTTCGCCGGCGTGACCGACGCAACGGGCTCGATCATGCCGGAAGCCCTCGATCTCGACACCGACCCGGAAGCTCTTGGCACCCGCGTCGTCGCCGCGGTCGTCGAAGCCCCCGTCGCCGAAGGCGATGCCGGTGAAGACCGGGCCCAGCAGGCCGCCGGCCGCCTCGTCGTCGTGGCCGACGCCGATTTCGTGAGCGACGATTTCGTGCGCACCAATCCGCAGAACCTTGCCTTCGCGGCCAACGCCGTCGACTGGCTCGCCCAGGACGAGGCCCTGATCGCGATCCGCTCCAAGGACCGCACGCCGCCGCCGCTCGTCCTCGAGTCGGAGGCGCAACAGGCGGCCCTCAAGTGGGGCAACCTGATCGGCGTGCCGCTCCTCTTCGTGCTCGGCGGCGCGCTACGCGTCGCGCAACGCCGACGGCTGAGCAGCAGGACTTGGGAGGGAGGTGCTGATGAGTGAAAAGACGCTCAAGACCATTGCCGCCGCCGTCGCCGTTCTGATCGTCCTCTACGTGGCGGCCACGCTGCTCTCGGGCATGCCGCGCTCCGTGGACGGCGGGCCGCTGGCCTCCGCGCTCGAGCGCGCCGGGGCCGACGCCCGCGAGATCCGCATCGTGTCCGACGGCGACACGATCGAGCTGCGCCGCGGGGACGCGGGGTGGAGCGTCGGAGATCATCCCGCCGACTCGGCTCTCGTGAGCGGCCTGCTGCGGGCACTCCGTGAAGCCCGGATCGGGCACCTCGCCGCTTCCAGCGCCGCCAACCACGCCCGGCTCGGCGTGAGCGACAGCGCGGCCCGCGTTCTGGAGGTGAGCACGGGCTCCGGCGCGCCGATCCGGTTCCTGGTCGGCAACGCCGGCCCGTCCTACGACGCCGTCTACCTCCGCCTCGCGGGCGAGGACGAGGTGTTCCTCGTGCACGGAACCATCCGGCGTCACACGCTGCGACGCGCCGAGGACTGGCGCGCGCCGGAGCCGGAACCCGAGCCCGCCGACTCCACGGACGCACAGATCGATTCTCAGGAGGCGCCGGACGAGACTACGTGACGCGGCGTGCAAACGATCGTTAGGAGAAAGGCCCCCGCGGCAACGCCGCGGGGGCCGCTTCCATCGGCCGGCGCCGTCGCCGACCGGCGATTCGGGGCACCCGCCGGCCGACGATCCGCCGGAGCGTCAGCGCGTGCGCAGCACGGTCAGCATGAGCGACGCCGGCAACTCCTCGCCACCGTGCTCCGTCGCTTCCAGGAGCGCCCTCGAGGCCTGATCGACCGACACACGTATCATCGCCGTGCCGCCGCCCTTGAGCCCCAGGTTCATCGCCCGATCGGCGCCGAGCGAACGGTCCGAGAGGGGGAATTGCCCGGAGAAAAGGGTGATGCGCGGCAAGATCGATCGGAAGTTCCAGCTCGGCTGCCGGTACTCCTCCGGAACACCGGGAACGTGGTTGTCCGCGTAGATAGACACCGCCCAGTCGCGCGCCATTTCGGACGCGCTCCCGCCGAGCACCCGATTCAGGTTCGCGAGCCCGGAGTTGCGAGCGTTGGCGACAGCATAGAAGAACTCGTCGTCCGTCTTTCCGCTCCTGTCGGCCAGGTAGCGCAGGAACGACCAGCTCGCGCCGCGCCCGGCCA
>VSDC01000487.1:0-1999 GCA_047459275.1 Gemmatimonadota bacterium | reverse complement strand
GCCGCCTCTTCCTCGGCCCAGAAGCGGAGCCCGCGTTTGCCGGGATCGTCGCTCCACGTGATGAACCCGACGTGTCCGCCCCGCTCCGTGAACCCGGCGACGATGTGCGGGTTGCGCGCGATCGCGTCCCGCGGGATCGCCTCGGGCGGTTGGAACGGGTCGTCCTCGGCCTGGAGCAGGAGCGTGGCGATGCGGATGCGCTCGAGGTAGGGGGCGCTGCTCGAGCGTCGGTAGTAGTCGGCGGAGTCGGCGAAGCCGTGGAGGGGCGCCGTCGCTACGTCGTCGAAGGCGCGAAGGGTGCGGGCGCGGAGCGTCGCCTGCACGTCTATGAGCCCCTCCAGGAGCCGGGCCTTGGCGCGGACCTTCTTCCGGAGGTTGCGCAGGAAATACTCCGTGTAGATGCGGCCCATTAGTCCCCGCTCGAGGGTCGCCGCGCCCGCGGTGAGGTCGAACGGGACCGAGATGGCGACGGCGGCGCGAAGTCTGCGACCGGCGTCGTCGCCTTCCTCCCCCAGGTACTTGAGCAGGACGTTTCCGCCCAGAGAGAAGCCGATCGCGCCCAGCGGAGCACCGTTGAACCGATCGGCCAGGTGCTCGACGACGAAACGCAGGTCGTCCGTGTCGCCGGAATGGTAGAGGCGTGGGAGCCGGTTGGGCTCGCCACTGCACGCGCGGAAATTGAGCCCGACGGGGCGCAGGCCCCGGGCCAGCAGCTCACGGTAGGTCAACAGCATGTAGCGCCGCCGGGCGGAGCCCTCAAGCCCGTGCAGCACGAGGACGACCGGCGCCTCGGGATCGTGCGCCACGCTCCCGGCCGGAGCGAAGTCGAGGTCGAGGAAGTCCCCATCCGGGAGCTCCAGCCGCTCGCGACGCAGAGGGATCCCGGGATCGGGGCGCAGGAACTTGCCGCCGATCGTCTGGATGTGGGGGCCGCGCAGCCATCGCGGCGCCCGATACGGGCGGACCCGGAACGTGATTTCCGTGCCGGCCGGTGTGGTCATCGGTGCGCTGAAGTTGGTTGGAGGAGGTGCGCGGCGACCTCGCCGAGACGGCTTCCGAACGCCGCGGGCGGTCCGGTCCCGTGATCCGGCGGGCGCCATCCCGCGGCCGGGCTCGCGAGGCCGCGGCGCCGCCAGGCGGAGTATACGGCCGTCTTGCCCGCGGATCAACGACGAACGTCGTTCGGGCCGGCGTTCGGGTCGGGCGGTGTGGAACGTTTGATTATGCGGGTGCGCGCGTTGCCGTGCGCAGGTCGGGACACGGTCATGTGCTTGCCGGGCAGGAGGAAACCCATGAGGAGCTGGGTCATCACATCGTGCGTGGCGCTGGCATTCACGGGTTGCGCCTGGTTCGGAATCGGGCCCTCCGTCACGGTGTATGCGACGCCTACGGAAACCCTCCGGGCGGCCACGTCCGCATTCCGGCACTTCGATATCCCGGTGGTGTGGCAGGATGCGAGGCGCGGGCGTCTGTCGAGCGGGCCTTTCACGGTGGAGGAGTCCTGGGGCGGCGAGTCGCTGGCCAACCGGGTGGACTGCGGCGAGGAAGGGGGCAGGCCGCGCGTGGAGCGGGGCATCGTGGAACTGCGCGTGGACCTCGAGATCAGCACTCGCCGCGTTCGCGACGGCGGCTTCCTGAGCGGCGGAGTCGTGGGCACGGTTCCGGTGGAGAGCGGCCGGAGGCGGGAGGTCGCCCGGGTGAGCATCGACTCCAGCGGCAGGCTCTACACCCCCGAAGGGAAGACCCACTCGTGCCGTCTGACCATGGAATTCGCGAAGCGGGTCATAGAGTACGTCGCCCAGCTGGCGGGCGGGACGCATTCGGTGCCCTAGGCTGTCTCTGACAACCGGTCGGGAGCGGCGCAACTTTGTCGAGCGGGCTGTAGGCTGGATCAGGGAGCGTGAACCGCTACTGGTCAGACACAGCCTAGCGGCGTTGCGTGTCCGTAGCCGCATGCCCGTCCGCCCCTCGCGCGATCGCGGGCGTTCGCCGATCTTTG
>VSDC01000486.1:0-2002 GCA_047459275.1 Gemmatimonadota bacterium | reverse complement strand
GTGCGAGGCTCGCTTTGGTCTTGGGCGCATTGAGTGTGACCCGCTGGCCCTTCTCCGTCTCGAAGACGTTCTCGTTGACGAGCGAAAGCGATCCGGAGACCTGCCACTCGTCGGTCAGGAGCGCCGTGGCCGCGATGTCCACGCCGTAGACGTCGAAGGCGTCGTCCACGTTGATGTACGTGGTGAGGAGCTGGGCACTGTTGGCGTTCACGTCAGGCGAGGAAATGACGCCTACCGGAACCATGGCGAGTCCGCGCACGATTTCCTGCGCGGCTGCGGTCGCCTGCTCCGGCGTCAGGCCGCGGCCAGTCAACACGGGCACCAGCTGGGGCATGAGGTATGCTCCCAATTGCTCGCCGTTCATCGTCACCAGCGGCGTTTGGATCGTGAGGGGCGTGACCATGTCCTCCTTGCGCGAGTACCAGATATCCGCTGCAAGGAGCAAGCGGTTGCCGATCACGCCCTTGTAACCGACCTCGTACGTCGTGGACGTCGACTCGCGGATCGGGTCGAGCTTCGTGAGGCCGAGCTCGGAGAGCGGGCCGGTCGCTCTCGTGATCGGATCGAAATAATTGGTGCCGACGCCGGCGCTCGCCGGGTCAAGAGTGAGCAAATATGCGACCAGCGCCTCTCGCATCGCCGGATCGGGGACATTGTTCCGGAACTGCTCGCTCATCGCCATTGCTTGGACGGCTGCCTGCCAGAACATCGCCGCATTGGCTGCCAGGAGCTGTCCGGGCCCGCCCATCGCCTCCGGCGTGAACGGTGACCGCATCAGGTAGCCGCCATCTCGGAGGAACGTGAAGCCATCCGTCCCGGTGCCCTGGACACGGAGGCTGTAGCCGAGCCTGCGCAGACTTTCGCCCTCCTCCCCGAAATTGGGAAGCGCGCTCCCCAGGTCGAGGAACTGGTTCAGCGAGCTCGGCGTCGAGAACGCACGGTTGTACGTGACGCGGAACGCGTGCTCCTCGCGGGGCTTGAAGACGAGCCCGGCGCGCGGCGAGAAGATCGCCTCCGGGAGCGCCGAGTGCGTGTCGATGCGGCCCGCCAGCACCAGGTTAAGCTTGTTCGTCAGGCGCGTGTCGGATTGGATATATGCGCCGAACTCGGTCGTCTGGTCGTCGTCCTCGTAGATGCCGTTGATCGACCCTTCGGTGATCGGATTCGTGTAGATGAAGTCGAGCCCGTAGGTGAAGTCCTGGCGGTCGCCGATCGAGAGCCCGTGCTGCACCTGGGCGACGTAGAGCTTCGAGCGATCCGTGATCGGCGCGCCGTTGCGGAGCAGGTAGGTTTCGCCGGCGTCGCTCATGTTGGCGTACGCCTGGGCGAAGAAGCGACCCCAGATCGCGCGCGCCTGCACGTAGGTGTACGTCCAGTCCTTCACCTGCGCCGCGCCGAGGCCGGTCAGCTCGATCCCGGTCCCGACGCTCGTCAACCCCGCGGCCAGGATGGCCGTCAGGTCTTCGTTGACTCGCCAGTCGGCGCGCAGATCCGCGCCATAGCGCTGGACGTCGTAATCGCGGTTGCCGATGAGCGCGATGCGCCGGGCGGCTTCGACATCGTCGATCCCCGTGGCCCGCTTGAGGTCCTCGCGGAAAAAGTCCGCATTGTCACCGGAGAACTTGGCCTTTTCGTTCTGTTCGACCGGATCGACGTAGCGCCACTCGTCGCCCTGGAGGAACTGGCCGGAGATCTTGATGCCGAAATTGTCGCCCAGCCGCTGGGCGGTACGGAACGAAGCATTCAGCACGCTCTGCGTCCCGCCGCCGACCGAGACGCTCGTCCCCTGCTCGTCGAGGGGCGACTTGGTGATGATGTGGAGCACGCCGTCGGCGGTGTTCGGCCCGTAGAGCGCCGCGCCCGGCCCGAGCACGACCTCCATCCGGTCGATGTCCTCGTTCCCGGCGGGGATGAAGTGGAGCACGTTGACCCGCAGCGACGGCACGCCGGCGATGCGGTTGTCGGTCAGCGCGTGCAGCGAGCCCGAGAAGATGTTGTTGAA
>VSDC01000485.1:0-2017 GCA_047459275.1 Gemmatimonadota bacterium | reverse complement strand
TCGACGTGTCCTTGGACCGGAGCACGGTGAGCTTGTGCTGGATGAGCGGGTGCTCTACAACGGTCAGATTTGGGAACCCGTGCACGAATCGCCTCCTCACGATCACCGGTTTCGATGGCGGGCGGAAGTATAGGGGCGCCGCGTTCGAGGTCAAGCGTCGCGTACCCGTCGGAGTCCTCCCGACGGTCGCCCGGGTGGCATGCATGCTGCCCATGTCGGAGGCGAGGAGGCGAGATGAAGACGGGAAACCTGAAGATCCGGGCGGTCGAAGACGACTTTCTTGCCGAAGAGGTGCGCAAGACGCTCGAGGCTCACCGGGGAGTGCGGATGGCCTCCGTGCGTCCGGGGCGGCCGGGCGGCGCGGAGGTCGAGTACGACGAGCGGCATATCAGCCTGGAGCAGCTCGTCGCCCACCTGAGGTCCCACGGATTCGACGCGGAGATCGGCGGCTACAGCGCGGGCGGCGCGCCGTAGGCGCGCCGCCGGTAGAACCGGCCCACGTCTCGTGCCTCGATCCAGCCTTCCGCGCCGCCCCCGACCCTGACCAGAAGCCACTCGTCCCGGGCCTCGACGATCTCGACGGCCGAGGCGGCGTCGAGCGTCCGGAGCGCTTCTGCGTGGAGGTGCGGCGCCGCCCGCAGGTACGCCATCGGCGGAAGCGTGATCCCGACCTCTCGGCCAATCCGATCGGCGGTCCAGGCCCCGCCGGACGCAACCGCGACGCCCAGGCCCAGCAAGGCCAAGATCGTCAACGCACGACGTCGCCTCCAGACCAGAGCCGCCGCGGCGCCCCCGCCGATCAACCAGGACACCCCCGCCACGAGGATCAGCTCGTCCGCCGAGAGCGGAACCGGAGGAAGGACGGCGCGGACCAACCCCGGCTCGACCCCTGCCACGCGGAGGTTGTGGCGTGTGGCGACATCGCGGGGCGCGAGGCGTGCGGCGTGCAGCCACGCCCACACGGCGCGGCCGCGTTCTCCCGCCTCGTAGTAGGCGACGCCGAGGTTGTACCACCCCGCCTGATCCTCCGGCTCTGCGGCCACGAACGCGGAAAACGCCTCGGCGGCTTCCTCGTACCGCCCCTCCTGGAACGATGCGACCCCCTGCGCGAACGAACCCGCTCCCTGCGCCAGCGCGGTCCCGGGGCCGGAGGCGAGGCACAGGACCGCGAGGACGGCGCCGACCCTGGTCGGTCGAGACGAGCGCGCCTCGGCATCCACGCGGCGCAGGAGGCGCTCCGCCTCCGCGATCATCCCGAGTCTGTCGCCGCTCTTCGTCGGCACGGGCTCGAAACGCGCCCGGGCGATGCGCTCGAGCAAACCCGCGATCGCCGCCGCCGTCTCGACGCCGACCCCGCGTGACTCGAGCGCGGCCGCAAGTGCCCGGGGTTCCACCCGCAGCAGCGAGGAATCCGCCATTCGCTCCGCGAGCCAGGTCCGGATCAACCGGTCGAGATCCCGGAGCAACGCGGAAGGATCGCCGCCGGCGTGCATGCGGAGCGACTCGATGTCGCGCTCGAGGCGCCGCCGCAGATCGCGCCGGGCCGTGAAGCCGGGCCGGGCGATGTTTCGGCGCCGCGCCGCGAGGCCACCGAGCAGCCCCGCGAACGGGAGGAGCAGCGTCGCGCCGAACCAGGGAGAGCGAACCCACCGGAACCGGGGAGCGCCGGCCGGCTCGGTCTTGAGCGGCCGGATCGCGGCCGTCGGCGCGGGAGGCTCGGTCGGCGCGGCGCCGGGCCGGACCGTCAGGTTCAGCGGCGCGCTCCTCGCCACTACGTATTCCCTGCGGGCCGGATCGAAGTACGCGTACTCGATCGGCGGGAGCTCGACCCGGCCGGGAGACCCGGGGACCAGAACCCAGGTGAAGCGCTTGGTTCCGGTGACGACCCCGCCGTCCGACCGAACGTCCGCGTGCTCGCTGGGCGGGTAGACCTGCACGCCGTCGAGCGCCGGGAGCACCGGCGGCGGGAGCGTCTTGATGTGCCCATCGCCCTCGACCTCGACGATGAGCGCGGTCG